>JADFXZ010000111.1:4142-7408 GCA_015233265.1 Nitrospirota bacterium | reverse complement strand
GGATGCAATGCCCTCCAAGACCAGGCCCTGGATAAAATGGTTGATATCCGAATGGTTTAGTCTTAGCCGCCTCGATTACCTCCCAAACGTCGATTCCCATTTTATCAAACAGTATCTTGAGTTCGTTTACAAGGGCAATGTTTACGGAGCGGTAGATATTTTCAAGGAGTTTTGTCGCCTCGGCCACTTTGGTAGACGATACGGGAATGGTTCGGACGACTATGGAGTCATAGAGCGCCTGTGCCGCGGCCAGACAGTGCGGCGTAAGCCCGCCAACGACTTTGGGGATTGTCGAAGTCGAGAAGTCTTTATTGTTCGGGTCTTCACGTTCGGGGGAAAATGCGAGATAAAAATCATGACCGGCCTTTAATCCCGCAGCCTCGAGGATTGGTTTCATATCCTCGTCGGTAGTGCCGGGATAAGTAGTTGACTCAAGGACTACCAGTTTACCCTTGCTGAGATATTGAGCGATTGTCCCTGTGGTGTTTAATACATAAGACAGATCAGGTTCGAGGTGGCGACCAAGCGGGGTTGGCACACAGATAACGATACAATCTGCCTCCGAGAGTCTGGAGAAATCAGTTGTAGGCGTAAATCGCGGCAGAACCGCCTTAATCATGGCCTCATCGATATGTTTAATATAGCTCTTACCTTGTTGCAGGCGGCTGACCTTAGTCTCATCAATATCAAACCCAATACATTGAAACCCTGCCCTACAAAACTCCACGACAAGCGGAATCCCTACGTATCCAAGCCCTATCACCCCAACAACGGCAGTCTTAGCAGTGATCTTCTCTATTAATTCAGCCAGTTCCACAGGATGAGCCACGGTATCTCCCTTGATTGCGCATTTTTGTCAATTGATGATTATAGCACTTCATTAATACAAAATCAAAGCAACGATTGTGACCTTGAATCACCATCCAAAAAAATAAGCCCGCATATTTATTGAGAGCGGGTTATGATTTTATCAGCGGGATAATTGGGTTGCAGCTTAGTTGTTTTTCATAAAGTTAATCCATATGGGAAGTGCGGCGTGAGAGCCGGACATCTCGTCGCCGATTGGGCGGTTGTTATCCCTGCCTACCCACACGCCTACTGTCATCTCGTCGTCGAATCCTATGAACCACGCGTCTTTGTAGCCGTCGGTCGTTCCAGTCTTACCGTATACCGGCCTGCCAAGTGACTTTGCCGCAATCGATGTGCCCTCGGTGACAACTGCGTTGAGTACGTCGCGCATCTTTGCGACATTGGCCGGGTCGATAGCCTGCACCCCTTTGGGGGCGTTGTCTTCAACTTTTATATCATATCTGTCAGTTATCTTTTCATAAACCATCGGGTCGAATCTCTTGCCGTTAGCAAATGTCGTATAGGCGTAGGACAGCTCTAAAAGCGTCATTTCGGATACCCCTATGGCCGCAGGCAGGTGGGGATATATATTGCTCGTTATACCAATTGAGCGCGCGGTTGCAATTACATGGTCCATGCCGATTGAATTTGCTAGTGAAACCGTAGCCGCATTCAATGACTTCGAAAGCGCCGTTCTAAGCGTTACCCTGCCATAGAATCTGTGGGCGTAGTTATGCGGCGTCCACTGCTGCCCGCCATCTTTTGAGGCATATGTCACCTCCCGGTCATCTACTGTGTCGTCAGGTTTGTAGCCATTTTTAAAGGCCGTCAGATAGACGATTGGCTTGAATGTTGACCCTGTCTGCCTCATCGCCTGGGTTACCCTGTTAAACTGAGATTTTTTATAGTTCGTCCCCCCGGCCATTGCCCTGATTGCCCCTGTGTTTACATCTATGGCGATGAGGGCAACCTCAACGCCGGGCATCCCTGCCCTGGCAAGCGCTGCCGCCCCGTCAACTACTGTGCGTTCGGCCTTTCTCTGCAACTTCAGATCAAGCGTAGTGTATATCTTAAAGCCTGCGGTGTAGAGCCTGTCGCCAAATTTTTGTTCCATTATGTTGCGAATGTATTCGACAAAATATGGGGCGGTGTATTTTTTTCTATTGACATATTCAGGCAGTGGGGCGGTGATAGAAGCCTCATAGGTGTCTTCGTCTATAAACCCCCTGTCTTTCATTGATCTTAGGGCAAGATTTCTCCTTGCAAGTGCCTTTTTCGGGTCTTTAAATGGTGAATAAACCGACGGCGCCTTAGGAAGTGCCGCAAGCAATGCGGCCTCGGTCACGCTCAGGTCTTCGGTTTTCTTCCCAAAGTATGTCTGAGACGCGGCCTCGATACCGTAGGAGCGTGCGCCAAAATATGCCTGGTTCAGGTAAAAGGCCAGGATTTCGTCCTTTTTGTAGCGGCCTTCTATTTGCATCGATATGGCGGCCTCCTTTATCTTTCTCGCGAGGCTTTTCTCAGGGGTAAGAAACAGCATCTTTGCAAGCTGTTGTGTAATGGTGCTGCCGCCCTGCACGGCGTCACCAGCCCTTAGATTATTTATAAAGGCAGCAACTGTCCTAAAGAAATCTATCCCGTGGTGTTCATAAAAGTGCGCGTCTTCCACTGCGATAAAGGCATTTTTGACGTGCTTGGGAATCCTGTAAAATGACACAAATTTTCGCCTCTCCAGATAAAACTCAGCTAATTCCTCCCCTCCTGCCGCATATAGGAAGGTTGATTCAAATGGGACATAACTCTCCAGAAGCTGTACCTTCGGCAGGTCAGACATGCTGTAGAAAACGAACCCTCCGGCTATCCCCATTGAAATAGCAAAGGCTACCGTCAACGCCATAATGATTTTCTTCGTGAATACTATATAGGGATTGTCACGTGTGCCGGCAAATAGGCTGGAAATAAAAAGGAAATACGTCTTAATTCGCAAAAATGCCTTGTTTTTTATGAAATATATCTCCCTGATTTTCAGAGAGACTTTGTCGGGGTCGATGGGGTCTGAAAAACAGCAATCTTCCTTAATGCCCGCGGATATAAACGTTGGAATCTCCGCGGGCTCGGCAAATAAAATTATCTCGGCATCGGGGAATCTGCTGTGGAATCCCCTTATTATATGGAATTCCCTCGATTGATAGTGCTTTGTGTCAAAGACAATTATAGATGGCCTGCGCCTTCTGACGGCGTATTCAAGCTCATGGCTGTTGTCAAACAGCTTTGCCTTGAATCCACCGCTTTCAACTATCTTTAGTAGTAAGCTGCCCCTTGTCTTATTAACAGAAAAGACCAGTATGGGAACGGCCATTCAGTCACTATTTCTCTTCGGCAATGGCCAGCTGCAACGCTCCCTTTGCCGTTGTATT
>JADFXZ010000111.1:3509-4124 GCA_015233265.1 Nitrospirota bacterium | reverse complement strand
CCATTCTTACCGAAGAGAACTGCAACGGCAGCCGGTTTGCCTTCAGCAGTTTTTCAAACTTCTCGCGCACTCCAGCTGGCATGGCAGTGCCGCCGCTTAAGACAACCGATATGGGCTTTGATAGTCTCGGAACACTTTCCGATGTCGTTATCACGCGCTGAATGCTTAAAATCAAACTCTCAAGCAGGTCTTCATAATATATCGACAACGAGGTCTCGATTTTGTTCTTAGGCTCTTTCAGGAGATTAAGCTCCTTTTCCTTGATGAGTTTAATCCTTGTTGCCGCCTCGCCAACAGCCGCCCCTACCATTGTGTCAACATAGTCTCCACCCTTTTGGATGCTATAGGAAAACACCGGCACAGACAGATATGAAAAGCACACATTGCACATACCTCCGCCCATGCTTATCCCTATGCCGGTATAACTCTCCTCGGCAAGTTCGCTCATTATTACGGCAAACCCTTCGTTGATGGAAATGGCCGTGTATCCCATGTCCTGAAGGGTGCGCTTTAGTATGGTGTCATGGTGAAGTACGGATATCTTAGCATCTATGGGGTCACCGGGGATGCTGTAACAGACAAGTTCTCCCTGGTTTTTGGGGGGCGGGACGAGTG
>JADFXZ010000111.1:2965-3439 GCA_015233265.1 Nitrospirota bacterium | reverse complement strand
GCTCTATACGGGCCTTCTGGTGTCGGTATTAAATGTATTGGCAAATGTGTCTGCCGCATTGCCGATTATATAGTAACTCCCGTTTTGCGAAAAGTATAAGACATCGTTTTTGATCAACGTCATGCCGGTTATCTTGGTGGCAGGGACTGTAAAAAATGCGTTTAACTGCTTGGTTATCTGAATATTTGAGCCTCTGGCCCGGGCGGAAACAATATTAGTCGTGCCTATGTCCAGACCTATTGGTCCGCCAAAGTGTTCGACCTCCTTAGGGCGCTCAGCCGGATTGATAGGCTTTTGATTTGCGGCAGCCGCCTTTGCGTCATCAATTTTGTCACTCATTATGTGCCTCCTGAAATGCCGTTTTATTTTAACCTCTCACCTTCGTTTTTTTGTCTCACCATTACTGCAACCGGTAACAACCAAAAACATTGTGTACAATAACAAAACATCTTAGTGGATGTCAACGCGCTGTCA
>JADFXZ010000111.1:2052-2862 GCA_015233265.1 Nitrospirota bacterium | reverse complement strand
ACGACTGTACGCCGTCGAATACAGAATATTTTGAGGCATCTGCGGTTCATTTATTTTATCATCCTTCCAGTTTGCCGTGTACTTCCTTCCATTTGGGAAAAAGACAGTCCCCTGCCCGTCCTTTTTATCGTTCTTCCAGTGCCCAACATATGTTGTCCCATCGTGGTAAGTAAAAGTACCTTGCCCGTTTTGCATATCATCTTTCCACTGCCCGTCGTAATTAGTTCCATCAGGGTATGTCAATATCCCATGGCCGTTTTTCAAATCATCCTTCCACGCCCCGGCATAGACAATCCCATTGGGGTACGTCAGTGTCCCCTGCCCATTTTTTGCGTTGTCCTTCCACTGCCCGATATATACAATTCCATTGGGATACGTTAGAGTTCCAACGCCGTTTTTTTTCCCATCCAGCCACTGTCCAACATAAGTCATCCCGTTGGGGTAAGTCAACGCGCCTGAGCCGCTTGGCTGACCCGCCTTAAATTCCCCTTCATATTTCCATCCACTGAGGTATCTTAAGATCCCTTTACCCTCTGGATTGCCATCATTAACCTCTCCGTCAAATGTCGAGCCATCAGGATAGGTCAAAGTACCTTGCCCGTTTGGCATATCATGCTCAAACTCCCCGTAGTACCGTGTGCCATCAGCCCAGGTGAAGGTACGCTGGACAGATTCATTTTTCGGGGCTTGCTGTTTGCCGCCGGGGCTGGATTGCGTGCTGGCGGCAGCAGAGTCAGGGGCAGGTGGTTTGGCGTCTTTGGGCTTTGATGCCGCCTCTTTGCGTCTTTCAAAATCGCCCGAGCCACCGTC
>JADFXZ010000111.1:547-2018 GCA_015233265.1 Nitrospirota bacterium | reverse complement strand
TGATGAGTCTCTTTCTTTTTTATCTTCCCTGAGTAATTGTCTGCCGAGCTGTCTTTTTCGGAGTGTATGGGTTGGTTTTTGAGATATTCAAGGATTTTACTATAAGCAACGATGATCTCCTTTGTCTTTCCCTCTGCCTTCTTTCTAAAGCGGTCATCTTCGTGGGCGAATCTATCAGGATGCCATACCTTTATTGAATCCCGATACGCCTGTTTGATCTCATCTGAGGAAGCCCCCGGTTTCACACCGAGGATATCATAAGATTTCTCTATGTCGATCATGCCCTGTTATACCATTTTAAGTGGAATTTTAACCAGTAGACTACTTGGGATTAGAGCAAGATGAGGCGCGCACCCAAGGTAGAGCCATGCTGACCAGAGCAAAGCTAAGGACAGAATGCCAACCATCTACCAACGACATAAGCCATCACGCCCAATATTACTTGTTTGAGCGGCGGTGCAGACTGAGATTCTCTGATTACAACAATACCAAGCCTCAGACCGCACCACCAGCGCAGAAGCCAGACTATGCCTATTTTCTTGTGACGATAATACTGACCACTGTGGCTTGCTTTTAAATCATACGTAAATATTAATCTTGCTACCCGTACCCTCAGGGTTGTTCGACTGGATTTCCTTAGTCACCGTAGGGGACTGAGCTGACTTCTGGGCCATATCGGACACTTGCTGCCTGTTGAAATCCTTGACTGCTTCAAGGGTGCTGCCGACACCGTTAACCATAGAGGTAGACCTCCTGTCCATATTAGTTTTGCACTCAAGATGAAACGCTTAATCATGCTAACATATTTAATATTCTTTGTCAACATTCTTTGTCAACAAAAAAATTCTTTGTCAACAAAAAAATCAGCCGTGTGTCACAGCAAAGTAGAAATGTCCGTTAATAATAAGTCGCCATGGCGCTCAGCTGTCTCTAATTCGTCTGACGCCTTTGCCTGAGATACTCAACAGCGGCAGGCAGAATGGAAATGATTATGATTGCAAAGATAACCAGTGTGAAATTGCGTTTAACTATTGGGATGTTGCCAAAAAAATATCCACCGCTCAGACATATACTAACCCAGCATATGCCGCCAATGATGTTATAGATGATAAAGCGTCTGTAGTTCATTCTGCCAATGCCGGCCACAAAGGGGGCAAATGTCCTTATGATAGGCACAAAGCGGGCTATGATTATTGCCTTTGCACCGTATTTTTCATAAAACTTTCTTGCTCGCTCGAGGTATTCTTTGTTGAGCAGGCGGGAGTTGTCATAGTGAAATACCTTTGGGCCGATATAGCGCCCCGCCCAGTAGTTCACCGTGTCGCCGATTATCGCAGCCAGAGAGATACCGATTATCAGCCAATGCAACTTAAGCGTACTTATAACGGCAATCGTACCGGCGGCAAACAGGAGCGAGTCCCCGGGTAGAAATGGCATGATAACAAACCCTGTCTCGCAAAACACTATTGCA
>JADFXZ010000111.1:0-502 GCA_015233265.1 Nitrospirota bacterium | reverse complement strand
GTAGCTGTTTGCAATATCCCCCAGGTGCTTGTCCAGGTGCATAACGATGCCTATAAATTGTTTCAATAAATCTATCAAGCCGCCCTCCATGTTCTCTTAATGGAATATGTGAAATAAATAATAAGGCCGATTACCAGCCATACAATGAGCCTTATCCATGTATCAAGCGGTAGTCCGTACATGAGATAAAGGCAAAAGAGTATCCCTCCGATTGGCACGGCAATGCCGCCAGGTGCCCTGAATGCCCTGTGTCTTTGCGGCTGCGTGTATCTTATAATCAGCACCCCGGCGCAGACAATCAAAAAGGCCAGCAGAGTCCCAATGCTGACCAGTTCTCCGGCTATCTCAATTGGCAGCAGCGACGATGCCACACACCCAAAAAGTCCCGTAATGACAGTGGCTACATGCGGGGTCTTGAATTTCCTATTGACCTTAGAAAACCCCTTAGGGATTAATGAATCCCTCGACATAGAATAAAATATCCTCGACTGTCCCATCAATA
>JADFXZ010000110.1 GCA_015233265.1 Nitrospirota bacterium | reverse complement strand
TTGCGCATCTTATCAGCGGCTGACCAGAGTGTTTCCTCAAAGCCGACATTTGCTCCATTTGGTTTTTTAGATTGTTTGGCCATTTATCTATTTTATATTAAGCTTCTATCAGTTTACAAGTGTGAGTTTATAAGCAATGAAAATAAACAGTAATGACTAATAAATATGAACAAGTTTTCAAAGGGATTGACTTGATGGCAGTTTTCTTGATAGAGCGGATATGGAATAGACTGCTTTCGTAATCTCAATTGTCACAACGTTTGAAATGTGGCACCATGCTTTACCTCAATCAGCCGGGAAAACCCCCTCAAGAAAATTATGAAACTCCTCGAAATAGTTGTACCACTTCGCTATAAACATCTTTATTCGTTTGTTTTCCACCTCTTTTGCCGAAAAATGGTAATTTGCCTTCACAAGGACTACAGGACTGAGCGGCGGCAGTTCTTCGAGTTCATCGTCTGCCTCGCCGCGGCGCGCTCCGATTGTCCCTGGGGCTATCTCTGCCGTCTCGATTGATATATTACATATGACATCGTTTACGCTGTATGAAAATTTAACCCCAACATCCGGCCTCGTCCCGCTTATCGAATTCCACGGGCCATTTTTAATAAATGAATTTGAAATAAAAAACGACGCTATCTCCTTGCTTGGAAATGTGTAATGCCCGACAAAATTTATCCCCGAGGCCATGTATCTGACATGCGGAAGTACATCCATATATTTTATCGCTATATACGGGATAGGAGAGTCGTAGGGGATTCTCACATTGTCCTCATCTATAAACTGAATCCTCTCAAACTCGGCTACTACCGACAGCGACTCTTTATAAAAGACATGTGCCGCCGGCGTTGTGCACAGCACGTCAAATGGCGTGAAGCTCTGGTCTACAATGGAATTGATTCTCAGAAAGTCCGGGTTTAATATCGTTGGATTGTGTGCCTTTGCAAGCACTACTATCGAAAAATTGGTTAATTCTATTTTCATACCGGTCTGCCTTCCATGTTCTGTTCATTCATAAATGGCCGCCTATGCCCTAAGCGTACCGCCCGTTTTAGTCATTACACTTTTTACTATCTCTGCGTGCAGCGTATCAACATCGCTGTCCAATAGTGTCCGGTCTTGCGACCTATAGACGATGTGATAGGCAAGGCTCTTCCTTCCTTCGGGTATGTTTTTTCCCCTGTAATGATCAAATATCTCTACCGATTCGATTAGATGCTCAGGGTCTAAGCTCTCATTCTTTATAATATTGCCTATATCGCAGGAGTGACAGGCGTCGTCTACCACAATTGCAATATCGCGCTCGATAGGCGGGAATTTATGCATCAGATTTGTGCGATACACAGGTACCGATTCATTGTCTGAAATTATTTTTTCCATCTCAAAGACGGCTATATCTGGTTTTTCGTCAGTCATATCAAGCCGTGCCGCAATCTCAGCAGTAATCAGCCCTAAAAACCCCGCCTTATCATCGCCAATAAATATATCCGCCGATTGACCATCGGCTAAAAACCCCTCATTCGATTGCCTCAGCTCATAATTCATACAGCGCAGACCCGATAGAACTGACTCAAGCAGACCCTTGATGCGGTAAAAATGAGCGGCTGGCTCAGCATAGAGCCTCTTTCCCCCGCTCGAGTATGACAGCGCGGCTAGTTTTAGTCTCTCATGGGGAAATCCACTGCCTGAGTCGAAAAATACCGTGCTTATCTCATAAATATAGACCTCTTTTGCACCCAGGGAAATATTATACTTCAGATTTCTCAAAAGCGAGGGCACAAGAGACGTTCTTAATATATTAAAATCCTTCTGCAGGGGATTTTTTACCGTAACGGCATTTCTTCTTTCGTCGCCTTCGGGTATATCAAGCAAAGTGAAGTCATCATTCGTCGTAAAACTATAGTTTATTGTCTCCGTAAAGCCAGCATATCTGAGAGACTGCCTTAGTTCTGCGAGTTTTTTATGTTTATCGCTGACATTATTTATAGAAAGAGACAATTGAGGCATTACCGCCGGGATATTATTATAGCCGTAGATACGCGCGACCTCCTCGATTAGGTCGGCCTCCAGCTCTATGTCCCTTCTGAAAGACGGCGGTGTGACTACTATGCTGCCATTTTGTCTTTCTACCTTAAAATCAAGGCGGCTGAGAATTGCCACGATTTCGTCTTCCGAGATCTGTACGCCAAGAAAACTCTGCACCTTCTTGTAATTTAGAACGATTTGCTGCGCGCTGTAGCGCGTTGGATAATTGTCTATAACCTCTGAGACGCACCCGACGCAGTAATCTATCATCAAAGACGCCGCCCTCAGCGCTGCCCTTTTAACGCCCTCAATATCAGTTTGCCGCTCAAATCTGAACGATGACTCTGAGCGCAGGGCTGTCTGCTTCGATGTCACACGAATTGAGGCCGCATCAAACCACGCGCTCTCTAAAAAAATATCAGTGGTGGCCTCAGTAACGGCAGACCCAGCCCCGCCCATTACACCGGCAATGGCAAGCGGTGCTGAGGCGTCACAAATCAACAGCGTGCCAGCGGGTACGGTTCGTTGAATTCCATCAAGCGTGGTTATTGCCTCTGGTTTTTCGGCTGCCCTTACAATAATCACATCCCCCTTTAGTTTTGACTTATCAAAGGCGTGAAGCGGCTGACCATACTCCAAAAGCACATAGTTTGTTATGTCAACAATATTGTTGATTGGCCTGATGCCAGCGGTCTGAAGCCGGAGTTGCATCCAATCTGGCGACGGCGCTATCTTTACGCCGTTTATCACGATGCCGCAGTATCTGTGGCAGAGGTTTGTGTCCAAGATTTCAACTTTAATTTTTACATCTTTATTTATCACATCTGTGGCGTTGTCAAAATCACTTATTTCGGGGAGTATTAATTTCTTTTTGAGTACGGTTGAGACATCGCGGGCAACTCCTATAACACTAAGGCAGTCCGCCCTGTTTGGTGTTACGTTTAGTTCTAATATTACGTCACCGTCTGCCTGTTTCTTAAGGCCCTCTACCTCGAGACCTGCCATTGTCAACACATCGGCAACCGCCTCAGGGGATTCGGTAAAGTTTATATAGTCTTTGAGCCAATTATATGATATAAGCATTTGTTTAGAATTGCCGCAGAAATCTTAAATCGCCTTCGTAGTAGAGGCGGATGTCGTCGATGCCGTATTTTAAAGAGGCAATGCGCTCTATCCCCATGCCAAAGGCAAAACCGCTGTATATATCACTATCATATCCGACATTCCTGAAAACCCTCGGGTCAACCATTCCCGCCCCCATTATCTCTATCCAGCCCGTGCCCTTGCAAACACGGCAGCCGTTGCCCTTGCAAAAATAGCATCCCATGTCTACCTCCGCCGACGGCTCTGTAAATGGAAAAAAACTTGGGCGCAGACGCACAGGCACTGAAGGGCCAAAGACCTTCTTTAAAAATCCCTCAAGCAGCCCCTTCAGGTTAGCAAACGATATGTTTTTATCCACCACAAGCCCCTCAACCTGATGAAACATAGGACTGTGCGATACGTCCGAATCGCAGCGGTAGACCTTCCCAGGGGCGATAAATCTAAGCGGCGGACGGCTGTGTTTCATAACCCGAATTTGCACGGGCGATGTATGCGTTCGCAGGACAAAGGCGCCTTCGCCTGACTGGGCTGACGCTCCTGTACAATTAGTTTCAATATAAAATGTATCCTGCATATCGCGCGCGGGATGGTTTTTGGGGATATTTAAAGCCTCGAAATTATAATAATCGCTCTCAACCTCAGGGCCTTCTTCTATGCCAAAGCCCATCGAGACAAATATATCTGTGATTTCGGCAAGCACGATTGTAACGGGATGCCTGCCACCGGGTTTTTTGTAACAGCCCGGCAGGGTTATATCAACAGGGTCTCTGGCAAGTTTAGTCTTTATTTCCTTTGAGACGAGCTGTTTTTCATACTCTTTAATGCTTTCTTCGATAAACACCTTATCGTCATTTATCTGCTTTCCAAAGGCCGCTCTTTCATGGGGGGTAAGGGTGGGGAGTTTTTTCAGCTCCCCTGTGAGAACTCCATTTTTCCCTGTATATCTTGAGCGCAGCTGCCGCAAATCAACCGTAGACGTCACCGCCTCCAGCTCTTTTAGGAACGACTCGGCAAGCGCAGTCACGCCGTCTGTTGTTTTACGCTTTCCGCCAACTGGTTAAACTGAGCGATGTTGCTTACTGCCAACTCGGCAAGCGCCCTTCTATCGAGAATGATACCCGCAGATTTCAGGCCCTGCATGAAGCGGCTGTACGTGAGGCCAACGGCACGGGCTGCCGCGTTTATTCTGATTATCCAGAGGCGTCTGAAGTCGCGCTTCTTGTTTTTTCTATCATCATACGCGTGCAGAAGGGCATGGTCTACCGCCTCTGAGGCTACCCTGAAGAGCTTGCTCCTGCCGCCGTAGTAGCCGCGCGCCTTTCTTAATACCTTTTTCCTTCTTCTTCTTGTCTTAAATCCACCTTTTGCTCTAGGCATTGCTTTAAACCTCCAAAACCGGCATGTCCGGCATATTTTTTTCTATCAATATACTTTATACAAACGGTATAAGTCTCTCAATGTTTCTCTGCTGAGTGGCATCGACTATGGTCGAAGTACGCAGCCTGCGCGTCCTTTTCGATGGCTTGCCGGTCATCATATGGCTCTTGTAAGCCCGGTTTCTTTTTATCTTACCAGTGCCGGTCTTTTTGAAACGTTTCTCAGCACCCCTGTGCGTCTTTAACTTTGGCATTATAACACCTCCTCATTTGTTCAAACAGCTCCGTCAAATCTCAAGCTAAACTGTAATTATAAATTAATATTTTACTAATAGGCAAGCGAAATATTGAAAAAAAACTAAACTGCGGACACTTTGGGCAAATATTTATTTCGCCCAAAGCCCGCCTGCTTCACTAAATTGTGCCTATGCCTGCCGCCTCAGAGACTCAAGCATCAGCTCCGATATCCTCTTTGCAAACGCCGCAGGGTCTTTTGGTTTATTGCCGTCAAGCACTAGGGCCTGTTCATAGAGCAAGTCAACACTGGCATCAGCGGCGTGTTCGTCCTTTTCTATGGCGGCGTTAAGCGCTTCTATAAGCTGGTGGTCTATATTTATCTCCAGTATTCGCAGGTTTTTGGGGACATCTTTACCCATCGAGCGCAGCATTCGCTCCATTGCAGGGTCAATCGCCCCCTCGTCAGAGACCAGACAGCATGGTGATTGCTTCAGCCGTCCAGAGATGCGCACCTCTTTTACGTCATCCTTGAGGCGGTCTTTTATTTTGGCGATCAGTTTTTCGTACCTTTTCCCCTCTTCCTCTTTCTGCTTTTCGTCTTGTTTATCGAGGTCGAAGCTGCCCTTTATGACGGATTTCATGCGCTTGCCCTTGTAGTCGAAATAGCCGAATATAATATCGTCTATCTCATCAAGCATAAACAGGACTTCATATCCCTTGTCGTTAAACTTCTCAAGGTGCGGAGAATGCAGCGCCTCTTCATAGGTTGAGGCGGTGATATAGTATATCTCCTCCTGGCCCTCTGCCATCGCCTCAACATAGTCCTTGAGAGTGGTGTAAATATCTTTACCGGTCTTGCTGGAGCGAAATAGCAGCAGGTCGGCAATGGTCTCACGCCTCTGGAAATCGAAATGTATGCCCTCTTTTAGAACCTTGCCAAGTTCGGCGTAGAATTTCTTGTATTTTTCGTAGTCCTTGAGCTTCATATCTGACAGCGTGTCAAGGACTTTCTTCGTGATATTTTTGTTAATCACGCTGACGTGCGGGTTGTTTTGGAGAATCTCTCTCGATACGTTCAAGGGCAAATCCGATGAGTCAACAACGCCTTTGATAAATCGCAGATACTTTGGCACAAGCTCTTCGCAATGGTCCATTATCTGAACCCTCTTTACATAGAGCACAGGGCCAATCTTAAACTGTTCATAGAAAATGTCCATCGGCACCTGCGACGGGATATATATGAGGGCTGTAAACTCAGACGTGCCCTCGGCCTTGAAGTGAATCGTGGTCAGCGGGTCAGTGAAATCACGAGAGACATGCTTGTAGAATTCATTGTACTGGTCTTGGGTTATCTCAGCCTTATCCTTGAGCCATATGGCCTTTTGGGAGTTGAGCGTCTCTTCTTTAATGAGCTTAACCTTTGTACCCTTATCAAGGGCGCTGTCCTCTTCGCGCTCGACATCCATAACAATGGGGTATTCTATGTAATCTGAGTATTTCTTCACGATAGAGCTGAGTTCCCAGTGCTCGAGATACTTCTTTTCATCTGCCTTGAGATGCAGGATTACGTCGGTGCCGCGTGAGGGTTTCTCCACGTCATCGACGCTGAAAGTCCCCTGAGCCTCTGATTCCCACTTAACGGCGGTCTCTGCCTTGACGCTTTTCGTTATCACCGTTACCTTGTCAGAAACCATAAAAGACGAATAAAATCCGACGCCGAACTGTCCGATTAGATTTATGTCACCTTTTTCTTTGAGGGCGCGCATAAACTCGAGCGTCCCGGAGTGGGCGATTGTGCCAAGCTCTGCGATGGCCTCTTCTTTAGTCATACCGATGCCGTTGTCACTGATGGTAATGGTGCCAGCGTCTTTGTCAGCGGTGATTTTAATCTTCCAATCGCCGGTGTCGGTAATGGCCTCGCTGTTGACGAGGGATTCGTATCTGGCCTTGTCGATAGCGTCTGAGGCGTTTGAGAGAAGTTCTCTGAGGAAAATCTCCTTGTGAGAATACAAGGAGTGAATCATAAGATTGAGGAGCTGGTTTATCTCTGTTTTAAACTCAAGATTCTCAACAGGCATGTGCTATTAACCTCCTAAAATTATTCAATGATATTAGTATATTAATCCATCTGCCCTGGAAAAATCAACTGCTGCGACGCCGCGCCCGGGCGCAGGCACCGGTTAAGAGCGCTTGACGCCCCAAAGAGCCTTCAACTCATCCAGAGAATTAGCCTTCCTGATAAAATTCTTTAGTTCCTCTAATATATCTATTGAATCAACTGCTCTGGCGATACCTATCAGCTCAAGCCCGTCTGAACCATACTTGATTTCGAGTCCCAGCTCAATTGCCTCAAGCAGACCCTCGTGTTTGCCTTCCTGTTTACCTTTTTGCATCCCCTGCTCACACCCCTGCATGAATCTAACATCGCGTTCTAAGTCATATACTATTGCCATAGCCTCAGCCTCCTTACATATATCGCCCTGCAAATTCCTTAACTGTGACAGGACTTCCACCTGTCTGATGTATTTGCCGCGAAGAGTTTCCTCCGGCACCAGTTCCATTAACCGGTCAAGAATCTCACGTATAAATATTTTAACACCTTTCTTCTGATAATTGCACAAGATTGAGATGATTACCTCTTCAGGTTTTTCTGAATACAAAAACTTTTCGCAG
>JADFXZ010000303.1 GCA_015233265.1 Nitrospirota bacterium | reverse complement strand
AAAACGTATACCTGTTCCTGCCAACAGGGTCCGACAATATGACGACCGAGATATTATACGTCAAGGACGTCAATTCGCCGCTGATGCGGGCAAGCACGACGTATCAGAGGTATCACCACATGATTTTCAGAAATTCCCTGTGGGTGGCTGTGAATTTCGCGGCGCTTGGGGTTGGGATACTTATATTATGGCGGCGAAGGCTCAGAGACAGGGAGGCGTTTATAATCGTGGCACTAAGTGCGGCTCCACTGCTATCGGCCATAGTTACGTCAGCGGTGACAACGGCAATGGTGCGATATAGCTATCCTACTGAGATAGGCAATTATCTGGGGGCCGCGCTTCTGCCCATATTGTGGCGTTACCATTTTTTGAATATAAAAAACACTCCCCCGGCAAGCATCATAAATCCTACGATATAGTTCCACCTAAGCTCCTCTTTGAGGTAAACAATAGAGAAGATACTAAAGATGGTGAGCGAAAATACCACCTGCATGGTCTTAAGCTCAGCGGCAGAGAACCTCTCATGGCCCCAGCGAATGGCAACGAGAAATTTAAACGTCCCTACTATGGACTCAGAAAAATAAGTCACTACGGCGGTCAACAGACTCAGGCCAAGCATCGACACCCGCGTTGCCGCTAAGTAATGCCTCTGTGTGGCATTGGGGGCGATAAAACGCATATAAAAGTCCTTCATAAAGTACGCCGAGGACAGATTCAAATACGTGGCTATAGACGACATAAATGCGGCAAAAAATGACGCGAACATCAGGCCGCGCAGCCCATTAGGAAGCAGCTCAACGGCCATTATGGGATAAACGGCCTCGTTGTCTTTCGCCGTGGGATAGAGGATTAATGATGCCAGCGCCGCCAGTATCCAGGGCCATGATCTGATGGCATAATTTGCCACGTTGAAAAACAGTGTTGCCCCAATGGCGTCGCGTTCGCTCTTGCAGGAGGCCATGCGTTGAACTACGACGCCGCCGCCGTCTGAGGAGTACTTTGCCCACCAGCTCAGCCCCATGTAGGCGGCAAATGTCAGCACTGGTATCCCCAGAAGACCGCCCTCAAACGATGGAAAGAAGTCCAGGTAGTGATTCCCCCCTCCAATGGCCGCTACCTTGCTTGTGAGTGCGGCAAGCCCTCCGACCTGTCCGACAGATATGACGGCAAGAATGATAGAGCCAGCCATCGCAAGGATAAACTGAAAGAAATCTGTGATTATCACGCCCCAGTAACCGGCAAACATGGAATAGATAATTGTAACGCCGCTTGATATAAAGATCGCCGTCCATTTATCCCATCCCAGCCCGATGTCGAGTATCTTGACCATGGCGAGAATGATCTGTGCCTTGATAATCGTGTGCAGGAACATAGAAAAATATATTGCCTTTAGTCCCCTTAAAAATGACGCGGCAGGCCCTGAGTAGCGCATTTCTGTCAGCTCAACATCGGTCATCACGCCGGCGCGTTTCCAGAGTTTGGCAAACACTGTGACCGAGAGCATTCCAGTCATTAAGAAACACCACCACTGCCAGTTTTCATAAACCCCGTTTGAGCGTATGAGGGCGGTGATATAAAGCGGCGTGTCAGAGGAAAACGTAGTGGCAACCATAGAAGTACCGGCAAGCCACCACGGCAGCCTCCGGCCAGAGAGGAAAAACTCCTCAGTTGAGCTTGATGCCCGCTTTGTAAAGTAAAGCCCCAGTACCAGCGATATTACAAAGTAACAGGCAATAATTATTAAGTCAGTAGCTGACAGGTGCATATGGATATAATAACAACAATTGGATACAGAAAGTCTATGACATTAACAGGACAAATTTATTCTCCATCATAAGTAAGCGGAAGTCGCATAGTTTGTTGTCATTCTTGTCCATTTCCGTCATTCCAGCTTGCAGACTGTGTCACAATAGAAAAGCAGCCAGCCCCCCCTTTTTTCTTGAG
>JADFXZ010000027.1 GCA_015233265.1 Nitrospirota bacterium | reverse complement strand
TAAGACCCCAGACAAATGAAATATGCAACGTAAAGAAGAAATAAAGGAGAAATAAAGGAGAGTATGCAATGAGTCTATCGCGAAGGAAATTATTAAAGATGGGATTTTTGGCCGTATGCGGTACGGTTATCCCGTTGAGCGCTCTGGAGATACTAAAACCGGAGGCGGCAGCCTCGCTGATACGTCCGTTTAGTGAACACAAGCGTTGGGCATTCGTGGTCGATACGACTAAGTGCGTGGGTTGCGGCATGTGTGTAAAGGCCTGTAAGCTGGAAAACGAAATCCCATTCAACATCGATGTCCAAAGGACATGGGTAGAGAGATATGTTCAGCTCAAAGACGGCGAAGTCATAATCGACTCCCCGGGTGGGGACAGAAACGGCTTTATCAAGAATGACCCGCAGGGCAAGGAAATCAAAGAGGATGACGTGGCAAAGGGGTTTTTTGTCCCCAAACTCTGCAATCAATGTGAAAAACCATCATGCGTTCAAGACTGCCCAGTAGGGGCGACGTATAAGACAAGCGACGGCGTGGTGCTAGTTGACAAGGGATGGTGCATAGGCTGCGGCTACTGCATAAATAACTGTCCATACCTTGCCCGCTTCTTCAACCCGATTACAAATTCGGCTGACAAGTGTACATTCTGTTACCACAGGATAACTAAAGGATTAAATACAGCCTGTATGGACGCCTGTGCGTTTGGGGCAAGAAAGATTGGAATGCTTAATGACCCGGCAAGCGAGGTATTTAAGATCATCAGCACTGAGCGGGTCTCTGTGTTAAAACCTGAGTACGGCAACGAGCCGCAGGTGTTTTATATCGGTTTGGATGCGATAGTGCGATAACGGCAACATGGATTTTACAATAATATATAAACTATACGAGGTGAAATAATGGAAGGACAGTTAGCCCACGGTGCACTATGGACTATAAAAGAAGGGTTTACGTACCCCAACGAGTACATATACTGGACGATTCATATTGTGGTATATCCATATATAACCGGGCTTGTAGCAGGGGCGTTTGTGTTATCGAGCATGTATCACGTCTTTGGCAAGGAAGAGTTAAAGCCCGTGGCAAAGTTTTCTCTGGTTTTTTCCTTTGCCCTGTTATTGATGGCCACTTCTCCTTTAATGTTGCACCTGACACATGTGTTCAATTCGATAAATATGATTTTAACGCCGCATTTTTACTCAGCCATTGCGGCCTTTACGGTAGTTTACCTGACATATATGGCTATAGTGTTGGCTGAGATATGGTTTGTCTTCAGACCGTTTATCATTGAGCAGGCAAAGGAAAAGACCGGTTTACTTGGGCTTATTTACAAGGCAATGACCTTGGGCAGCTTTGATGTAAGCGAAAAGGCGCTCCACACCGACCATAAAATAATAAAAATTCTGGCAGCCGTGGGTATTCCAGCAGCCGCATTCCTGCACGGGTACGTCGGATTTATATTCGGTTCAGTCAAGACTGTGCCTCTTTGGAAGACGCCGCTTATGCCGTTTATATTTTTGATGTCGGCTATTATATCGGGTGTATCGGGATGTATCGTAACATACATCATCGGCATGGTTGTGCATAAGCATTTCATTTGCGGGGCCTCGATAAGGAGCATGTGCAAGGTGCTGGTGTGGTTTTTGGTGGCCGCAATCGTGCTTGAAGGCATCGATATCATCTTTCACGCCTACACAGCTGAGGAATTCTGGAGCATAATGAGCGAGTTGTTGTTTCAGAGGTTTGCCTTTAAGATGCTGGTCGTTCAGTGGCTGATGGGCATGATAGTGCCTCTTATACTGTTGCTGATGCCGAGGCTGACGATGCTCCGGGCATTTATATCTGCAACTCTGGTCTTAATAGGGGTGTTTATGATGCGTTGGGATGTTGTCATTGGCGGGCAGTCGATGTCAAAGAGTTTAGCAGGCTTTTTGACTTACAACATGCCGGTAATACCTCACGACTTGGTGACATTCTTAGAAGGCCCGATACCAATAACAGGGTTGCTGCTTATGCCGTTTGTGCTGTTGTTTATATTTAACAAGGTGTTGCCGGTATTTACAGAGGTATTTAATGAAGAGGATTGCGGCTTCACAGAGGGACTTTTAAGTGGTAAGGACAAACACTAGTTTGCCAAATTTTAAATTTAAATGTTAGAATGCCTCCGTGTAAATAGGGGCATCAGAGGGATTGCACAATGAGGGGTTTTACGATGAGGGGTGTAGAGATATGAGATTCAGAGAATATGCAGTGGCAATATTTGCAGTACTTGCGTTATGTATGCTGCCTCAGACAGCGGCGGCTGACCAGGATGAGCCCAAAGTGACCACGACAAAACCACCGTTGACGGAAGGGATTTTCCCGTGTTCTAACTGTCACGCTTCGATGCCGCCAAATAAAGAAAAGCGTGATCTATCGTTTCACACAGAGATTCAGCTAAAACACGGCGATAATTGGTGTCTGAACTGCCATGATCTTACAAACAGGGATATGTTGCATCGTGCAAGCGGGGAGCTGGTGCCGTTTGAGAAATTATATAAGGTGTGCGGACAGTGCCACGGCAACATCTACAGAGATTGGAAAATAGGTATTCATGGCAAGAGAGTGGGTTACTGGAACGGGGAAAAGACGTATTATCTGTGTGTGAACTGCCACAATCCGCATTCACCAAAGTTTAAGCCGTTACCGGCGCTGCCTGTTCCGGCCAAACCGTTGGAGATTACAAAGGTTAAACCTTCTGTGCCAGTTATGATAGAAGACAAGAAACTGTATATTCCAGAAACTGGAAAATAAGAGATTACATAAGGGATTAGGGTACTAGAGATGAAAAGAAGAGACTTCATAAAAAGCACTGCAATCGCAGCCGGCGGTCTGCTTATCCCACTAGATAAGAGCGACGCCTCTCTATGGGATACCTTTTTTCAGAAGTATTTCAGGGAGATGACGCCGGAGGAAAAAAAGAATCTTGCAAAGAGGCTGGAGAACGAATACAAGGAAAAGACCGGGGTAAATATCAACATAAAGACAAATGAAGCCCTGCCTGCCGTAAAATTTGCTTATGGACTTGATTTATCTAGGTGTATCGGGTGCAGGCGGTGCGTCTATGCCTGCGTTACAGAGAACAATCTCTCACGCAATCCGCAGGTTCAGTACATAACTGTATTGGAGTTTAAAAACGGCGAGAAATGGGTAAGTGACCTTGAGGAATCGAACAAGTATTTTGATCATAAAGAACAACCGGAGCCTGGTCACTTTTATATGCCAGTGCAATGCCAACAGTGTGACAACCCCCCGTGCGTGAAGGTATGTCCGACTCAGGCGACATGGAAAGAACCAGACGGCATAGTGGTTGTCGATTACAATTGGTGCATCGGTTGCAGATATTGTATGGCAGCCTGCCCATATGGCGCAAGGAAATTTAACTGGGCTGAGCCTCAGGTTCCTTCAGACCAGTTTAATCCTAACACCCACTACCTCGGCAATCGTCCTAAGTTCAAAGGGCATGTGGAGAAATGCACGTTTTGCATCCAACGGACCAGGGAAAACCCTGGCAAATACCCTGCTTGTGTAGAGATATGTCCGGTTGGTGCAAGGAAATTTGGCAATATTCTTGACCCTGAGAGCGAAATCAGCCAGTGTATAGAGAAGAAACGAGTTTTCAGGCTGAAAGAAGAACTTAATACTAATCCAAGTTTTTATTATTTCTTTAGCTTATAGATAAGGAGAGACAACGGTATGATCGAGTTTATTATAGACTTAATTCGCCATATAGTCAAAGGAAATGCGAAATATTACATGTGGCTTTTGATTCTGGGATTGGTGATTCTCGATGGGATATTGGCATATTTGGGACAAGCCCAGGACGGCCTCATCGTGACAAACATGAGGGATCAGATATCGTGGGGTTTTTATATTTCTAACTTCACCTTCTTTGTCGGCGTGGCGGCGGCGGCTGTGATGCTGGTTATACCGTCGTACATATATCACTTTAAACCAATCAAGGAAATAGTGCTCTTTGGAGAGATGTTGGCAGTGATGGCGGTAGTAATGTGCTTGCTGTTTGTTATGGCGGATATGGGTAAGCCGCAGTATGCGTGGCACCTAATGTTGAAACCTAATTTCCCATCTTCGCTGCTGGTGTGGGACGTCATAGTGTTGAACGGGTATCTGGTCATAAACACGGCGGCGGTAACGTATGTACTATATAGGGCGGCTCATGGGAAGGAATACAAGATGTCTATCATGTGGCCTATAGTATTGTTGTCCATACCATGGGCGTTTAGTATTCACACGGTGACAGCCTTTTTGTATAACGGTCTATCGTCGAGGCCGTTTTGGAACGCGTCAATTGTGGCGCCGCGTTTTATTGCCTCAGCGCTGTGTTCTGGCCCTGCTCTGATGATAATAGTCTTTCAGATTGTCAGAAAGGTCTCTGAGGTTGAAATATCAAATGAGGCCATTCTGAAAATATCCGAGCTGATTGCCTATGCGATGGGTGTAAATCTCTACTTGTATGCGGCTGAGGTGTTTAAGGAGTTTTATTCGCACAGCATTCATTTAGCCCCGTTGGACTATCTGTTTTTCGGGTTGGAAAAGGGAGGGACGCATCACAATGTCCTTGTGCCGTTTACGTGGGTGGCCCTGTTTTGCAACTTAACGGCATTTATAATCTTTTTGATGCCTAAGATGAGAACGAAGTTTTCTATACTGAACATAGCGTGCGTATTGATATTTACTGGGGTATATATAGATAAGGGCATGGGGTTGATTATACCTGGCTTTGTTCCTGATACACTGGGTGAGATTTACGATTACCTACCATCGATGTCGGAGTTACGCATTACGGCTGGCATATGGGCTGTAGGGGCGTTTGTCTACACAATGATGATTAAAACCGCTATACCTATCTACAAAGGTGAGCTGAGTTTTCTTCCAAAGGAACATAGGCGAAAACTCACTGCGCATTAAAATAACACACTTGCCCGCCCTGCCCTGTTTCACCAGCTGCACCGATGGCAGGCGGGGCAGCACAGCGGTGGCTATTTACGTGCCGCAATTAACGCTCTGGGGGGCTATTATTGGCTGACAAAGGCAAAGGGGGTTTTAAGCACCTTTTGTTTGCCAGCCAGGTTGGGATTAATCTTGTTGTAGCGACATTTGTTGGATTTTTTATGGGGAAGGGGCTTGACATGCTGTTTCACACGGGGCCGTATCTCACCGTTACGTTTCTAATATTTGGGATAATATCTGGGTTTATAGAGCTGTTCAGGGTTGCGCGCAAGGAGCTAACCAAAGATGATTAGGACTGTAACCATCCAGACGGCAGCGCTATTAGCTGCCGCGGTAGTTATATCGCTTGCAACGGGCTATGGAAGGCACTCTCTTAGTATAGCACTCGGTGGGATAGTAGGGCTATTGAACTTCGTATTTCTATCAAAAAGCATAGGCGGCCTACTAAACGCCGAGAGTGTCGCCCCTGTGATGCTTATATTTAACATGGTACGGCTCTTACTGGTTATGGGTGTAATATTTGCCTTGATTTACCTGAAATTAGCCGACGTAATCGGGCTTTCCATTGGGATAACTGTATCATTTTTAGTGGTAATAAAAGCAGGGTATTTCAGCTCAGCCAAAAAATAAAGGGCGCTCATGTCGGCGCACGCCAATGCGGTAAGCTGGAAAAAGTAGACACCAAAATATAGTAGAATAACGAACTAAATGGAGGTGTTCAATGGAAAGCATCCCGAATCGCTTATGACAGGTGCGCTCCTATTGAAAATACAGCCCTAACTACAATGACAACAGGTATTTTTATGGACAGACTCTACATAGACTGCTTACATAGGCAATGTCTACTGTATTTTTCAAATGCGTTTGCCTTGAATGTGTAAGAAAAATACACCTATGTTTGAATCTACCAATTTATGTTAGAATGGCATGTGTCTTTACGAGTATTTGATAAGATATACGCCGCAGAGCGTCTCGACTCAGACGACGCGCTTGAGCTTTTTCACTCTGACGACCTGTTTGGCATAGGCAGAGCGGCCTCATCCGCGGCAGAGACCCGCCACGACAAAAAGGTCTACTATACGCGAAACCGCCATATCAACCCGACAAACCTCTGCGTCAACCGCTGTAAGTTCTGCGCGTTTAGCCGCTCTGTTGGGCAAGACGGCGCCTATGCCATGACTATTGATGAGATATTACATACGCTGGCGGCAAGCGCCTCCCCATTTAATGAGCTTCACATCGTGGGCGGCCTCCATCCAGACTGGCCGTTTAGCTATTACCTTGAGTTGATTTCGAAGATTAAGCTACATCATCCCCATGTTCAGATAAAGGCATTTACGGCGGTGGAGATTGACCACTTCACGAAATTAAGCGGACTTGGGCTGCAGGGCACGCTTTCCAAGCTGAAGGCGCACGGCCTTGATATGCTGCCCGGCGGTGGGGCTGAGATATTTAATGAAGGCGTCAGGGCGCGCCTATGTCCAGAGAAAATCCATGCGTCACGCTGGCTCGAAATCCACGAGGCCGCACATAATCTTGGCATAAAATCTAACGCCACGATGCTCTACGGTCATATAGAGACATATGAAGACAGGGTTGAACACCTCATGGCGCTGCGGCAGCTTCAAGACAGCACGGGCGGGTTTCAGGCCTTTATCCCCCTGTCCTATCAGCCGGTTGACGCTGTTGAGACAACGCGTTACCCCTCCGGCATAGATGATCTAAAGACAATCGCCATAAGCCGCCTCGTCCTTGATAACTTCCCGCACATCAAGGCTTATTGGATAATGCTTGGGCAAAAGATATGTCAAATCGCCCTCTTTTTCGGCGCCACAGACATTGACGGCACGGTGATAGAGGAGAAAATCGCCCACAGCGCCGGGGCCTCCTCAGCCCCTGCGCTTACCACCGCGGAGATGATTCATCTGATTACACGCGCTCATAAAGAAGCTGTGCAGCGTAATGCCACATACGAAGAGGTACAATGATGGACGGCAAGTTGAAACAGGCCGCCAGACACCTGACCGAAACCCCGCTCTTAGAGCTTGGGCAGATGGCCGATGACTGCAGGGTTGTCCTCCATCCTGAGCATATTGTTACGTTTATAGTGGACAGAAACATCAACTACACAAATGTCTGCGTAAATAAGTGCAGCTTTTGCGCCTTTTATAAAGACGAGGGCAGCCCTGAGGCATATATCATCGACGAGGGCGTGTTGATGGAGAAAATCAGTGAGACTATTGCCCTTGGAGGCACACAAATATTAATCCAGGGCGGCCTTAACCCGTCCCTCAATATTGCATACTACTCGGCGTTGCTGCAAAAGATAAAAAAAATGTTCACAATAAACATACACGGATTCTCGCCGCCGGAGATTGCCTATATGGCAAGCAAGGCAGGACTCTCGATACGCGAGACCGTCATCACGTTAAAAGACGCGGGGCTTGACTCTATCCCAGGCGGCGGGGCTGAGATACTCTCAGACCGTGTCAGGCAACTCATAAGCCCGAGAAAGATTAATACGGCAACATGGCTTGAGGTAATGAAAGAGGCGCACCTGCTGGGGATGAGAACTACGGCCACGATGATGTTCGGCACAGTTGAAACACCTCAAGACATAATAGCGCATCTTGAGGCGATATGGCGCCTTCAGGGGCAGACAGGAGGCTTTACGGCCTTTATTCCGTGGACGTTTCAGCCAGGGGGCAGCGTACTTGGCCGCGAAATTATAGATTCAACTGGCCACGCAACGGCGGTGGATTACCTGCGGGTGCTGGCGCTGTCACGCATTTATCTGGATAACATCAAAAACATTCAGGCCTCATGGGTGACGCAGGGGATAAAGACCGCCCAAGTAGCGCTTCGATTCGGGGCAAATGACTTCGGATCCACAATGATAGAAGAAAATGTGGTTAAGGCCGCAGGGGTAGCATTTATGGTATCGAAAAATGATATAATAGGTGCCATAAAGTCAACAGGGTTTAGACCGGCTCAAAGGGACACGTACTACAATGTGCTAAACTATTTCTGAGCGCTGGGATTTATAACTTATCGAGAGGCAGCCGGAGGTGACTAAGTGCAACAGAACATGGAAGGACAAGAGCTGTACGATGTAGTCATAGTTGGAGGCGGGCCGGCGGGGCTGTCAGCGGCACAGTACACGGCCAGGCTGAACCTAAAAACTGTAGTGCTCGACAAATCAAAGACCGCAGGGGCGCTTGCCTTCACAAGTAGAATAGAAAACTACCCCGGCGTTACAAAGCCCATGACAGGGCCGGAGCTTCTCGAAATATTCAGAGACCAGGCCGTTGCCTTTGGTGCCAGCTACGTAGAGACGCAGGTCATTGGTGTGAATATCGAGAGCGAGCCTAAGGAAATCTACACAATGGACAAGACCTACTACGGCAAGACGGTGATTATCGCCACAGGGTCGATGGGTAGAAAGCCAGGAATTGACGGTGAGAAAGAACTGCTTGGCAAGGGTGTCAGCTACTGCGCCATATGCGATGCGGCATTCTACAGAGATAAAAACGTATGCGTCATCGGGGACTCCGAGGAGGCGGTAAAAGAGGCTGACCTCTTGACGAGATTTACGCCTAAGGTTACGCTGATAGCCCAGTCCAATAAGCTCAAGACCGGCGACAATCATATGTTGGACGACAATAAAATCAACGTCCTTCATAACCGGCGGGTTACGCAAATAAGGGGCACGGACTGTGTGGAGAGTGTCGTCGTTTTGGACCATGAAACTAAGGAAGAGACCTTGCTGCCTATGGACGGCGTATTTGTTTACTTGCACGGCAACAGGCCGGTTGTGGATTATCTGAACTTTTCGGTCGACATAAGCGACGAGGAGTGCGTAATGACAAACAGGATGATGGAGACGAACATCGCCGGAGTGTTTGCAGCCGGAGATGTCTCATGTACCGAGGTCAGGCAGGTCGTCATAGCGGCTGCTAACGGCTGTGTTGCGGCGCTGTCGGCGGAGAAATATATAAATCATAGAAAGAAAAGAAAAATGGCGTGGGGCTAAAGCAAACCTAACAAAATGCAGATAAAACGTTTATGGACTCTATCGGGTACTATGGCCTTTGCAATGTTTGTGGCAGCGGCAGCCGCCTCTGCGGCTGTGGACAACTGGAAAAGGCTTGACGAGGGGTTGTATATGCGCGAGTTTGAATCCCCTCAAAAATCCGACATGGGCAGTTCAAAGATAACGGTCTTGAGAATCAACCCTGCAAATTATCAGTTTAAACTGCTTACGATTTCCGAGCTTGGCACCAAGGCGATGACTGCTAAGGAATGGGCAAAGAAATATAACCTGACAGCCGCTATAAATGCCGGCATGTACCAGGCCGACAGCGCCACAAGCGTGGGATATATGAAGAATTTCAGCCATGTAAATAACCCGAAATTAGCCAAGTCCTATAGGGCGGCCATGGTGTTTAACCCAGTGGATTCCTCAGTTGCTGAGGCACAGTTAATAGACTCAGACTGCCAAAACATGGATGATATTAGGGCTAAATACAATACGCTTATCCAGATTATCAGAATGGTCAGCTGCACTAATAAAAATGTTTGGGCGCAGGGGCAGGCCGCATGGAGCATCGCCGCAATCGCAATGGACAAAAGTGGCAACATACTCTTCTTATTTTCGAGGTCGCCCTACAGTGTCCACGATTTCATAGAAATCATCATGTCACTTCCGATTTCCATTAGCACCGCTGCATATCTTGAAGGGGGACGGCAGGCGTCTTTCTACGTCACGGCAAAAGACAACGAGGTCGAGAAAATTGGGGGCTACGGCACTAACTACGACGATGACAACGCGTTTCAGTCCGCGTGGCCGATACCGAATGTAATCGGTATTGTAAAAAAACGAACACCGGCAGCCATGCCGGCAACTCCACCGGCAACCGCGCCGGCGGCTGTGAAAGAAACGAAATGAAAACATCACTATTAACCATATCGGCAATCATTGTGGCATCTCTGACTATGTCTTGCCAGGAAAGATACACCGTTCCAAAGACAAACGAGCTGCCAATGTGCAACAGTTTCTCAAGCGGGGACGGTCACTACGACAACATGACTGATGTAGACCTCAAGGCGGCATACATTGTCGAGCAGCTTGAGCAGTACGGCGATATTCCCAGATTCAGCAACAAGATAATCGTAACCAGTTTTGTAGATTTAAGTAATCTCAACAAGACATCGATGTTCGGGCGCCTGATAGCCGAAGAGGTCATGTCGAAGCTGCACATTAAGGGCTATAGGGTGACAGATGTACGGGAGATGAAGACCATAGTCATGTCAAACAAAGTGGGCGAGCTATATTTGAGCAGAGGCCCGCAACCCGAATTAGGCACTAAGATAGATGTTACGCCTAAGAACTTTAACTTCGACTATACAAATACGCTGATAGTAGCCGGTACCTACCAGGTAGAGCCGTGCGATGTATTTATTAATGTGCGCCTGATAAGCCCTGAGCTTGGGGAGGTCATATCTGTGGCTTCGGTCAAGATTCCGCGCAGTTCAATGGTAGTGCATCTGCTTAGTAAGTCAAATGAGCTGCCGGAGGAACCAATGCCTTCGATAAGGCTGCGCCAAATGGAGAGTGTGCCTGTGGTCAAGCCACCCGCTCCAATAAAATCGCCAAAGAAGAAGGGGAAAAAACCCAAATCAAAAAAGGTGGTAAAAAAATCGAAACAGCCGGTTATATCACCAGCTAACCATGATACGCACTCAGAATCCTCAACAGCGACAAAGACAACAAAAGCGCCTGAGCTATCAGGTTCGGAACCGGCTGTTAGGGTGGAAGTAACGGCTGAGCCGCCGCTTTCAGGACAAACTTCGGCACTATCGCCTGGAACTGCTAAATCCTCGGAATCGTCAAAGTCAGTAGAATCAGAGAAATCCGGCGAAGCCGGACAATCATCAGAATCGTCAAAGTCCGCGGAATCCTCAAGCGCCAACCCAAGAGAACCGGCAGCAAAGGCTAAGGCCAACATCACAGGGCAACCCGCTAAACCAAAAGAACCGGTAGTGCCGTCGGCTGTGAAACCTAATGAACCAAAAGCGCCGTCGGCTGCGGCACCAGCTGAGCCGAAATTCAGATAATATCGGGAATTGAAAATTAAACATGGGGATCAATTAATGAGACATAAGGACAACACAACGGGCAGCGCACTAAAGGCCCGGGCGCTAAAAGCAGTGGCATCGGCTGCCGCACTATTAATGCTCTGCGGGTGTGCCGCATACAAACCGACTGAAAGAGCGCTGACCGGCCCTCCAAGCGGCCCATACCCAGGATATTCAGGCACCATGTACAACGTATATAACGACCTTGACGCGGCAGCGCGTGACATGGCCAACGGCCTTTCCTTCTCCGCCCGGGTAGAGACCGAAACCGTCTATTCACCGCAAATATCTCCTATTCTGATTACAACATTCGTCGATATAAACGATGTCAGACAGACCTCTGCGTTGGGCAGGGCATTTTCCGAGCTGTTGATGACCTATCTTCAACTGAACTATTTCGATGTCAAAGAGATTCGGATGGGCAACGTCATAGACATGGACAAGAAAAACGGGGAGTTCGTCCTGACCAGGGATATCAAGGACCTTGCGGCAAGAGAAAACGCTATGAGTGTGCTCGTTGGGACATATACCGTTACGGGGCAGTCGGTAATATTTAACGGCCGGATAATCAACCTCAAGGACTCTATGTTGTATTCGGCTTGGAGTACGCGTATGGTGCAGACGAAGGAACTAAGGAAACTTTTAAATCAAAACAGGGGGTTGCTGCCCGATAGCGCGCCGGTATTTGAAAGACCGCCCGTGACAACTAAATGATGATATTCGATAGGGGAATCAAAGAGATAGTATCCCGCGCTGCCCTCGTAGCGGTATCGGCGGCGTTGTGCCTGGCCGCGGCGTGCAGCTTTTCCGTAGTGCCTGAGACCACTGTGGTCTCGGCCAAGCACAAGACGCTGACACAGTCGGAGTCCGAGGCGCAGCCCTGCATGAGAGAGTTTTATATCAAACCAGAAGACCCGCTGCCCTTTGACAGCCGCGCCGCCGTGTTTCTCATGAAGTCGTCCGCTGACGCGCAGGACATCTCCATGTACCTTACCGACCTCATGCACAAGCTGTTACTGCAAAGGCAGATGTTTCATGTAATAGTGAAATCAGATGAGATTTTCAACGACCTCAAGTCCCAGATGAAATATGCCAGAGACAAAAAATATGACATTATCGTTGTTGGCGAGATAGATAAGATAGTCATGGGCGGGGATTTGAGGCAGTCCATGATGTCTATAAAGATGCGTGTAATTGATCCTAAGACAGAGGTTACGCTGCTGTATTTTGACCATTGCCGTGTGGCACCGCCAAGAAAGGCTATTACATTTACAGATTTTGACGGCTTGAATTTCCCCGTAAAGTTCTTCGACCTGCAAGCGCCGCTTCCCAAGCAGCTTGGGACGCTGACCGTAGCTGAGATAGTGAATATTATTACCCAGTTTAAGGAATAGCCCTCGGGTGCGGCACATTGAAACTAAGGGCTTGCAATAGAATAACCTTATCATCTCATCATTCGACAAGCTCAGATGCCTGATAATAATACCAAAGTGCGTTCATAGAAGTAAGCATATATTCCTTATTCTGTCACTTGAGCCTTGAGCTGGAATCCAGTCTTTACGCCAATGTCTGAAAGACTTGATTCCAACTCTATTGCCTCAGATGTCCGCAGAATAAAGATTTCATAGTTTGGTCACTTATTACGGTCTTCCCCTAAAGGAGTCTGGCAACAATCCAGGCTATAGCGTAAAGTACGCCGAGGACAACTACATCTGTAGGGCCGACAGGAAAGTCATATTGATAGGCAATCCAAAAACCTATAAACGCAACCGCGCCACCGCTGAGGCAGGCAAATACCGCGAATTGACGCATATTGGCAGCAAACAGGTGCGCTATCAGCGCTGGGATAAGCAAGAATCCAAAGGCGGTGAGCGGCCCGACACTTAGCACCGCCATCGATACAGTAAGCCCGATGAGCCAATAGAGCAGCATGTCCCAAAAAACAACGTTCTTGCCAAGTATAATAGCCAGCTCACGGTCAAAGGAAACCAAAAGCAATTCCTTTATTGCCTCAGGGTCAAGCAATTCATGCGGGCATCCAACAAAGACATCGCCCTCAGTAAGCCAAACGACATGCCCTGCATATCGACGAACAGCCGCAAAATCGTGAGTGACGAGCAAAACCGCGATATTTCTTTCTTTGCGGATTTCTGAAAGATACTCCATCACAGCGTGTGTGGCACCACGGGCAACAGATAACGAAATCCCGCACAGCACGGCCTCGTTATTGTAGCCTATAGTCAGATTATCCAGTGTGATAAGTGTTTCATTCATAGTCAGCCACATCTGTCCGCCCGCGAATTCCGGGCGAACAGATTCTCCTCCTTGCTTTTATTTTACGGCTTGGACAGCCGTAACCATCGTGTTAACAATATAGTCCATCATCTTAATGTAGGTTTCGGTATTGGGCACACCACCAGGCATAATGGGCAGCGTTATCATTGTAGCTGCGGTTTGTTGTGCAATGCGTTTTGGCGTCTTTTCAGGGAACTGCGGTTCACGCACAACGACGGCAACGTGTTGAGCCTTCATAGAGGCGGTCAGCTCCTCAATGTGGCGCGCCGTTGGGTCTATCCCCGGCTTCAATTCAATAGTGCCGAAGTAGTTCATTCCAAAACGTTCGGCAAAGTATGGCCAATGCTCGTGATAGGATACGAACTTCACGCCTTTGAGGACTTTGCCCTTTATCAGCCACTGTGCAATCTTGTCATCGAGCACGGCAAGATATGCGTCCCGGTTGCGGGTAAATTCTGCAAGATGCTGCGGGGCAACCGTTGCCATGGCATTAAAGATATTGGAGATTGCGGTCTTTGCCATGACGGGGTCGAGCATGTAGTGCGGGTTGCCGTAGGGATGAACGTCGCCTTCAAAGTGGTCTGTCGATTTAGGCACGTCAAGGGGGACAATGCCTCTTGAGCAATCTACGTACCCCGCGTGGCCTTTCTGTATACGGGGATTCTTGCTGGCCTCCAGTAGTGCGGGCAGGAAGGCGTGTTCGCAATCCAGGCCTACCAGAATCAGCAAGTCCGCCCGGTTCATTACCGGTACAAAGCTTGGTTTCATCGGCACTCCATGCGTATCTTCGACGCCGGTGGCAAGGCTGTGGACTTCAACAAGGTCCCCGCCGACTGCCCTCGCAAAATCGGCCATATCTGTAAGCGTCGTAACAATTATAAGTTTGTTGGCAAAGGCCGGTGTGACGCTTATGCCAAACAGCATTACCAGTAGCAGCATCAAAGACATTCGAAGCATTTTAGATTTCATATTGTGATTCCTCCTTTTCATAATCAACGCTCTTGCCAGCCGTGTGAGTGTGAGCCGATTATCCAGGCCCACTGCAAGTAAACCGCGTGGTCCGGCTGCAAGCCGGAGGCAGTGTTATGGTTAGTGAAAGTATACTGCAGTCGCAGCTGGTTCCAGTGGCTCAGTGACCACGTGATAAATGCAGAGTACTCGGATGTTCTTGCTGAATTGTCATGTGCATCCTCTACAAAGCCATAAAGGAACCCTGCTGAGCATTGCCGGTGGAACTTGTATGCAAGATAGGAATAGAGGCCATAGGATCCGACGTAGCGGTTGAACTGCGTGCCATCCGAATTGACCTCGTCATACAGATTTCGGCTATAAAGCACTTCGGTGCCCCAGATGATACTATTGAACTGGTTGCCAGCACCTGCCGTCAAACTAACGTAATGAGCAATGGGCACCAGCCAATTAATTTGCACCCCGTCTGTCCTTGATTCACCTCCTATATATTGGGCAAGCACAAGCGGACGGTTAACGAAAGGCAGTTCATGGTCGTGAATATAGCCCAAGCGGCCAAACTCGCCAAAAAAACGTCCCGCTTTAACCGTCAGATTCCCGGGTAGCGACTCAGTTTGAAGATCTGCCTCTTCAATACTTAGATGTGCCTCTGCTGTGACTGCATCAGCTGAGGCGTTGGCCACAACAGAGGCCTTAGCAAACGGGTCAACAGAGGCCGCGGCGTTAAGTTCCACAGAGCGTTGAAATGCGTCGAATCCCCCTGGACGGCTGCTGCCTGTGACCGACGGGCCCTTGCTGCGATAAGAGAAGACCGTCTCACCCACAAGTCCGATTGCAGGATTAAATATCACTGATTTAACAACGGGGGGTGTGACAATGGCTGCTTGCCGGTTAATAAACTCTTCAAGCAGCCAATTTACACATTGATTTATCTATGGATGTTTAAGCTATAATAATCTAGTGTGATTGAAAATGACGTTTCTTTTGATAGTCTATATAGGCGGGCGCTGATACTTGCGGTTATTACCGTTTTTTATAATTGTCTCGAGGGGATGGTTTCCGTATATTTAGGCTTCGAGGACGACGCGCTGTCTTTGTTTGGATTTGGGCTTGATTCGTTTGTCGAGGCTGTCTCGGGCGTTGGAGTCTGGCATATGGCTGCGAGAATCCGGCAAAACATCGACGGCTCAACCGATGTATTCGAGCGTCAGACACTGAAAGTCACAGGCATGGCATTCTACGTACTGGCAGCCGGTCTTATCGCCTCATCGGCCTTTAACATCATTCAGGGAAAACACCCCAAGACCGCCTTCTGGGGTATCGTCGTATCGTGTATCTCTATACTGGCAATGTGGCTTCTCGTCTATTTTAAGGTCAAAGTGGGAACTAAGCTGAACTCTCAGGCAATCCTCTCAGACGCTGCCTGCAGCCGTACCTGCATATGGCTGTCGGTCGTGCTTCTTTTGGGCAGCTTGGGATATGCCCTGACGGGAATTGGCTGGTTTGACTCTGCCGGTGCTCTGATTATCGCAGCGCTGTCATATAAAGAAGGCCGCGAGGCCTTCGGCAAGGCTCGCGGTAAATCCTGCTGCTGCGCTCATGCTTGTTCCCAAAAAGGCTGAGTGACCGCGGTTAATCCTTTTTGACTCTCATCGTCATGACAAATACCGGAATGATGAACAGTACCAGCGACGACAGTATCCAAAACGAATACTGATAGTTGTTGTTAAATTTCGCAAGCAAAACTCCCGTAACAATCGGCCCTGAGGCATGCCCCACATCGAATATCGTTCCAAATGTCCCCATTGCCGTGCCATAGTGCCTTTCCTTGCATATGTCGGCAACAAGGGCAGCCGATGACGATGTAACGAATGCCTCGCCAAGGCCAAACACCACCGCCACGCTCATCAATAGATAGAAACTCCTCAGAAGCGGTATCGCGGCAAATGACAGGGCACACATCGCCAACCCCACGGCGATTATAGACACCCTGCCATACTTATCGGAATTCCTGCCCATTATTGGCTTTGACACTATCGTAGAGACCACCTGTACACCCCATAAAAGACCGGCCTGAAATTCATTCAGCCCTGCGACTTTCACGCAGTACACAGGCAGAAACGCCTCCAACGCCCCCACGCACATGTTCTGTACTCCTTCCATATTTGATGTAATCAAGACCCTCTTGTCGCTTATGACCTCTTTTATACCGGAGGCAAATCTCTTTAACGACTCTCTGAGGGTCTTGCCTTTTTCTATTGCCTCCTTTCCTTTAAGATACTTAATACCTATCAGCAGAGAAATTACCCCAAGTACTCCGCTTATGATATACACAGTTTGAAAATCGAACAGGACAGGATCTTTAGCAGCAGCTCCATGATGCAATAAGTACCCGCCAACCGGCGCACCAACCAGATTCCCTATTATTGTCACAGATGAAAACCACGACAGCGCCTCCCCACGCCTCTGCCCAGCCATATCCGCCACAACCGCCATTGCAACCGGCCCATAGACGGCCGTTGCAAACCCGTGTAGAAATCTCACTATCACCAGCATCTTGTAGTCGTGTATAAACATATAGCTAAAGGGCATCACGGCAAACACGCAAAGCCCTATCAGCATCGTGTGGCGCCGTCCTATTATGTCTGAGAGCGCCCCTGAGGGCAGCTTAAAAAAAATCCCCGTTACGGTAGATATCCCCACCGCAACGCCAATGGCCTCCGGCCCAGCCCCCAAATACATCGCAAACAGCGGCAGCACAGGGCTTCTGGCAAGGGCATAGGAAAACCTCGCAAAAAACCCTACAAAATAAAGTGGAGCTGTGGCAGCTGTTGTTCCCATATAGTTACACCCCCCGCACGATTAATGCTTAATTGGCGTTTGTCTGTCAAAATATATGCTCTTGCCCGTGATGCTAATAGGGATTCCCATTGCTACCTCTGCCGTAATCAGACCAAGTGCCCTTGCGGCTGCCCCTACCCTCTGTTGCACCCTGTTGTCCACATTTAAGAGGCTTGCAGTTTTTGCCGCCGAGGATAGCGCCACTCCAATATCCATCATTCTCATTACACAGTGCGGCCCCGTGTAGCCCATGTCCTTGGCCTTCAATTGCCGGGATTTAGTGAATTCACCGCATGTAGCGCAGCCGCAGCCGCCGCAGTCATACCCCGCCGTAACAGGTTTTGACAGACCCACTAATACCAGCGCCTCCGAGTGCTCTATGTTGGCGGCGTCCCTTAACCAATATGCCTCGTTCGTACTTTTTGGGGCATAGTCCTTCATCACCTGCGCTATCTTTCTAAGGTCATCGTCCTTTGTAATGACCACGATCTCCAGAAAGTCCTTGCCACCGGCCTTTGGGGCAGTCCGTGCCGCCGCAGCCATTAATCCCGCTGCCATCTCTGATATTGCCTTCATTTCAGTTCTCCTTATGTTTTGATATGATTGGAGGCGAATTTACGCACGTTGGATCGTTGTGCACGTTTGAGACCATGCTAAAGGCATTTTCCCTTAAAGACAGGGCGCTAAAAAAGATTGCCGAGATTATTCACGAGATAGACATAGGCGACAGTGAATATGACAATCCGCAGTCGTGCGGAATAGCGGAGATATTAACCGCTATACAACAAACAGCCGGCGGTGACATTGAGGCACTGCAGCGCGGGGCGGCAATTTTTGAACTCTTATATTTATCGAAAACATATTAAGGCTTATCACGCGGGCAAGTATTTGACCAAACTTACAAAACATAAGGAGAACTGAAATGAAGGCAATATCAGAGATGGCAGC
>JADFXZ010000302.1 GCA_015233265.1 Nitrospirota bacterium | reverse complement strand
AGTTTTATTATTACTTTATATTAAGGAGCGACCGGTGAAGAAAATAGCCGTATTTACGAGCGGGGGCGATGCCCCTGGGATGAATTCCGCTATCAGGGCGGTAGTGCGCACGGGTATCCATTATGGATTTGAGGTCATTGGCATCATGCGCGGCTACAATGGAATGATGGCTGGGGAATACAAAAAGATGGAGCTTCGCATCGTGTCGAATCTGCTCAAACATGGCGGCACAATCTTAAAAACCTCCCGCAGTAAGGAATTTATGACCGATGAGGGTAAGCAGAAGGCCGCTGACTTCCTGCACAGCCAGGAGATTGACGCCATCATTGCCATCGGGGGAAATGGTACGCTGACAGGGTTAGTAGAATTTCGTAAATTCTACAAAGGCAAGATTATAGCCCTGCCAGGCACTATTGACAACGACCTCTACGGCACAGACAATACAATTGGTTTTCACACGGCAGTCCAGACGGCCCTCGACGTGATAGATAAAATAAAGGACACGGCGGCCTCTCACGAGAGGGTCTTTATAGTGGAAGTAATGGGTGCGCACTCAGGGTTTGTCGCTATCGACGTGGGTATATGCGGCGGAGCGGAGGAGATACTCATCCCTGAGGTAAAGACAAGCCTGATTGACACTATAACCCATCTAATCGGCGGCTGGCGCAAGGGCAAGACCAGCAGCCTCATAGTCGTTGCCGAGGGATGTTCGGAGGGTGGGGCGCATCAGGTGCTTGAGAAGACCAAACATCTTGACCTGCCTATGGAGATAGGTTCGGACGGGCTGGACTGCCGCGCAGTGGTTGTCGGGCACATCCAGCGCGGCGGGACTCCGGTATATTTTGACAGGCTGCTGGCAAGCAAATTGGGCCTCTATGCCGTTGAGCAACTCATCGAGGGCGCTGATAACGTCATGGTCGGCGAGATAAACAACCAGTGTGTGATGACGCCAATTACAGACGCCATTACTAAGAGAAAACCTATTGATCCGTTTTTACTGAAGGTCTCACAGATACTGTCAATATAGCCAAGGAGTGGCACCGCTTTGCAGCGGTGCCACTGTGGCTGCATACTGCCATTAACTGGGCGCTCGGCGGCTTCCCCCTGACTCTGTTATGAATGCAAGCGGGCAGTGGCATGCGCCGCGCTTGCGATAAACCCGGATGACCTTGGGACTGTTGGCAGCTTGAGGCCGGGCTGCGGCTTGACCAGCGTCCTGTCATACGCGCTCATCAGTGCTACCATGTTTAGATCCTTTGAGCGGTCGAGCTTCGATTTCAGGCCGGTAAGCAGAATGTCGCCCTTGTGAGCGGCGAGTTTAGATTTTACGGTGCTCTTGGCCATAGTCTTTGTGTCCGTTTCACGAGTGGTTACGATATAAACAGGATGACCGTTGGCAGTTGATTTTATGATATGGGCGTGCTGAGAGCCTTTTATCATACGCTTCATAATCGCCGCATTCTTATAGTCAAGAAATGCGATTTTATCGAGCCTCGCCGGTAACGTCTTCATATCTGTTATATCGACATACTTCGTCTTTGAGCCGTCTTTGATTATATAATCGATTTTTACCTTTGCCACACCGCTGTTGACCATGCCTATGTCCTTAGCGCACTTGTAAGACAGGTCTATATCCCTGGATTTTGTAAATGGTCCGCGGTCTGTTATTTTGACTTTGGTCGATTTGCCGTTTTTGGGATTTGTAACCTTGAGATTTGTCCCGAACGGGAGTGTTTTGTGAGCGGCCTGAGATGAGTTCATATCGTAGATGATACCAGAAGAGGTGCGTCTGCCGTGATACTCTTTGCCATACCATGAGGCGGCTGCGTATTTCTTAGCCTCTGTTTTTTTTGCCTCGGAGGGGACGGCAAATAGCCCAACATAAAGCATTACAGTTAATAACACCACTAACACACTAGACAAAAGACTACGATTGGATAAGGATGTGCTTCGCTTCATAAAAACCTCCGGCGTTTACTTTTTTTACTCCTATGCTGTGCATTTGAAGGAGCTGCAACTGTTTAGTCGGGAATAATGCGGCACTCAATCCGATAAAAAAAAGAAACCAGCGCTTAACAATAAGACTTTATGCCGCGATTATGACAGAACAATACAGGATTTACGCTCCACTAAACCGTACTTTAACCCTACTCTAAAACTATACCCAATACGCACATTAGTAATAGGAGTGCCGATGTTGACTTCTGCCACTTTAAGTAATTATTGACATTCGATACATCTTACTACACCGGTACACCTGCTGACTACCGACACCCCTGCCGGCTGCCATTTGTGCTTTATAGAGCATAGATTTTTGATTCTGCCCCAACCGATTTCATAGTACACTAAGAAGATATGAGTTGTCAAGTGTTTTTTTTGGGCAGCTGAAATAGATGACAATTGCCCCCGTTAATAATCTTCAGCCCACATGCTTAACACGCGGCAGAG
>JADFXZ010000301.1 GCA_015233265.1 Nitrospirota bacterium | reverse complement strand
TATATTGTCTTTAGCCCGAAACACTGCGCAAATCACCGCCGTAAATCAATCTCTATATGACTATTTCTCCGCGGAGGTATTTAATGCCCTGCCTGAGGACACTAAGGAGTTTCTGTTAAAAACCGCATGGCTGCCTGAATTTACCGCCGCGATGGCAGACCAGCTTGCACCCCACGCTATCAAAGCGCATATATTAACTGGCAGCTATTTCTTTACAGAACACTTGACGGACGCTGGTGTTACCTATACCTGCCATACTATGTTCAGAGATTTTCTGTTAAGACAATCAAAAGACCACTATGGGCAGCGCTGGCAGGAGATAGCCCTGCAGGCGGCTGATGTCATGGAAGAACATGGGCGTATAGAGGAAAGCGCGGCACTGGCGGCAAAGAGCGGTAACTGGAAAAGGCTTGAGAAGTTAATCCTTACGCACGCACAAAATCTTATAGACGAGGGAAGGTGCGCAGTTGTCGACGGCTGGCTTTCTATCCTTCCCCGTGAAATAGTGCAATTGCATCCCTGGCTGATGTATTGGCAGGGGTTGGCCGGGACGCGCAGCCACCGTCAAGACTCACGAAAGACACTCGTGTGTGCCTTTGAACTGTTCAAACAATCAAACGACACTGAGGGCCAGCTCACAGCGCTATGTGCCATAATTAAGGCCATTGTATTAGAAGGGAGGGATTATCAGCCCCTTGAGCGCTGGATTGCAAAGTTTGAGGGGGCGCTCTTTGAAGGCTATAAATGTATCGGGTCAGATATAAACAGACAGAGTACGGTTGTAAGCATTTTTGCAGCACTTGTCTTTGGTCAGCCGGACAATATTGGGCTTGACTATTGGCTTGTGGAGGCCGAGCGAATTGTACTTTATTCTAAACATACCGAAACACGGCTCTTTGCCGGCTACTCCGTGATCATGTACTACCTATGGACTGGTTTTACGCACAAGGCCGGGGTTATTGTGGACGTATTGTCACTGCCGGTAAGACAGATGACGGTACCTCCAGCGCTTCGATTGACGTATTTAACGGCTGAGGCATTGTACTTTTACTATAAACTCTCCTTAAAAGACGCGTTAAAGACTATCGATGAGGGGCTATTGGCCGCTGAACAGACCGGTCTGCACCATATGGATGCCGCATTCTTAGGGGTATCTGTCCAGATTTCGCTTGCTATCGGGGATGCTCAGGCCGCAGATGTGTATCTAAAGAGAATCCTGCCCTATGTGGACACTCACGAGAGCTATGCGTCGCTGTATTATCAGCTGTCGGCGTTAACAGAGTGCTCCAAAGGCGCTCACTCATCCGCAATCGAATACGCTCGCAGAAGTACTGAGTTGGTTCGTCAGTTGGGATGCCAATTCATGCTGGGGTTAAATCAGTACCACCTTGCATATTGCCTGGCGCAATCTGGCAGATATACTGAGTCAACACTGGTGCTAAACGATATACAGCGATTAGCGGCCTCTACAAAGAGTGAACTCTTTGAGTATCTTATCTCGGCGGTTAAGACGCTGATATATCTAAAGACCGATGATAAGCATATGATTACGGAGATGTTTAATTGGTCGGCCAACTTAGCGCAGCGCTCGGGGATTAAGCATTTTTTACCCTTAAATCTATCTGTGGCCGCCGTCACTACAGCACTGCTTGAGGGAAAAGCCCATTTAGAGCGCGTAAAGGAACTGATTACCCTTCACAGTATCACCACAAGCGACTACACTATTGAGGCCTTCCCTTGGTCAATGAAGATTTATACGATGGGGCACTTTGAGGTATTTCAGGAGGGCAGTAGTGTTGCGTTCGCAGGTAAACCACATAAAATGCCACTGGCGTTGTTAAAGGCAATTATAGCCTTTGGAGGCAAGAGCGCTAATTCAATAGTTCTATCCGACCTCCTGTGGCCGGACTCAGATGGTGACCTGGCAATGAAATCATTGTTCACCACATTGTATAGATTGCGAAAAATACTGGGCAATTATGACTATGTACAGATCACTAACGGTAATCTTTCTCTTGACCCAAGACACTGCTGGCTGGATATATGGGCATTTGACGCCATTGTCGATGACATCTATAACAAGCGCCAAAACGGCGGCATAAATGAGTTGGAAGCAATAACAACCTTGTTGTGCCGAATGTTTTCCATCTATAAGGGTAACTTCAGCCTGGAAGGCCAGAATACGGACTTAGAGGAGCGGATGATTGGTAAATTAAAATGTAAGCTCATCACCTGTTGTATTGACGCCGGCGAATTCCTTGAAAAGTCAAAAAAATATGAACACGCCATAGAATGTTATAGAAAAGCGTCTATGGTATACCCTTCAGAGGAGATATTCTATCAGAAGCTAATGAGGTGTAAAAAAAGAATAGGTCAGGACCTTGAGGCCATCCTTACATATGACATGTGCAAAGAGACATTGTTATCCACAACCGGCTACGAACCATCCGTCATA
>JADFXZ010000300.1 GCA_015233265.1 Nitrospirota bacterium | reverse complement strand
TATCGCTCATAACGTTCCTCATATATTAACAAAACTACACAGAAAAAAGATAAGATTAATCACGCTATACAAACTTGGCGGCTCATCGCAAGTATCCCTCGATAACGATGTCCGTACCCAAATGGCGCGCCTTCATGTTAAACACCTCATAGGGGCTGCCAATATCCCTGAAGTGCTTCGATGCAACAGGGCAGAAGACCCCCATACCTGCTATTATCTTTGGCGCTATGAAAAACACTACCTTATCGACAATACCCTCGGTAACGGCATGCCCGGTCAGCGACGCCCCACCCTCTATCATCACCGAGGTGATTTGCCTCTGAGCAAGTTGCCGCATCAGCCATTTTAAATCCAGGCAGCCGTCATAGTGGATAAATTCGACTCCCGCGGCTTCTAATCCGGGGTCGGCCTCACGCTTGGTAACAATGATTGTGCGCGGCGGGGTTTTACAAATCTCAAAATCAGGCGGGGTCTCAAGCATTGGGTCAATGGCGACGCGAATGGGGCTTTTCAGCCCCCTGCCCCTGGCACTAAGGCGCGGGTTGTCCGCCTTGACTGTGCCGATTGCCGTTAGGACGGCATCGACCTGGCTTCTGAGCCTGTGAACATAGCTGCGCGACTTCTCACAGGTAATCCACTTTGACTGGCCGTCTGGGGTGGCCATCTTGCCATCTAGAGTCATCGCCACCTTTAGGATTACAAATGGGGTCTTTGTTGTGATGTACTTATTATATGCCTCGTTAAGGCGTTTTGCCTCGTCTTGTAAGACGCCTGATTTAATTTCGATTCCGGCGCTGCCGAGTATTTCCAACCCCCTGCCTCTGACAGCCGGGTTTGGGTCTTCCATCGCCGCGACAACCCGCCTGACCTTCGCCGCGATAATGGCATCTGTGCACGGCGGCGTACGCTTACCCGTGTGGCAGCACGGCTCAAGCGTTACAAACAGCGTGGCTCCATCAGCCTCTGCCCCGGCCTGCCGCAACACAAGAGCCTCGGCATGAGGCTGCCCAGCCTTCCTGTGATATTCCTCGGCAATAATCCGCCCATCCTTATAGAGCAATGCCCCAACCATAGGATTGGGACTGGTGCCGCCACAAGCCCGTCTGGCAAGCACCAGACATCTCCGCATCAATGATATATCATCCATCTCCACCTTATTATATATGAAATGAGGCAATGTTCTCTATCTTTACGAGCTGAAGCACTCAGGCCAAAAAAATATTTCTATTTCAGATTCATATTACCATTTGATATTTTAGCCCATCTATGCTATACTGTCCGTAATTAGACGGGACAGTAAAACGATCTAATGCGGGTGTATTATGATGTTAGTTGACAGGCTTAGCAGTTTGCGGCTTATTAGCAATTAACAGCTTATTGGGAGGTGATAGTCATCAAGGCGGGGCGTAGCAGTTGTCAAACGGGAGAATAAAGCTGAAACGGGAGAATAAGGCTGACTGAGAGATCTTGCAGCCGACATGGCGGCAGCCGTGATTAATAACAAAATAATATAGTCGAGGAGATCAAATGAAGAGATATGTTGTACTAGCGCTTTCAGTGCTTATGGTGATAGCAGTAGGTGCATTTATGGTTGGCGCCGAGGACGCCCCAAAACTTTCGGGTGTGGCATATATTCAGACACATGGTGGACACGTAGCAGTGATGAACCTTGCAACCGGGGAATTAGCCAGATACACACACGGCAAGCCCTCAGACACACTTCAGCTTTCAGCCGATAAGAAGACTATCTATGTATTTTCACTTGATGGCTTTGAGAAAGAAATCGACGTTGAAACCGGCAAGCAGTCTGAATGGCAGCAAATCGGCAAGCAGCACTGCGGTTCGGCAATCGCCCCTGACGGCAACATCTGGGTTTCTGATATGACCGACGGTCATGTATATGTGTTTGACCCAAAGGCAAAAAAGCTCGTTGACAGCTTCCCTGTAAGTCAGTCTATCTGCTCTATTAACTTTTCTAAAGACGGTAAGACAGCCTATATTGCCGACATGCCTGGAGGCTTTGTAAGCATAGTTGACGTAAAGACAAAGAAAGTAACCGGCCAAATTAAAGAAGTGGGGGCATTTGTCCACCGTGGTAGAATCAGGCCCGGCACTGATGAGCTGTGGCAGTCAGACGGCGCTGAGCTGACAGGTGGTGAACCAACTGGAGTGGGGTACATAGAGGGCAGCAAAAAGCAGATATCTGCTACCCCTGGCTCGGTGACCATTATCGATTTAAAGCCTAATAAGGTAGTAGATAAGGTGGTAACAGGCGGAAACCCTCATGACGTCGACTTCACCCCAGACGGCAAATTTGCCCTAGCGTCTGTCAGACAGGTACCGGAACAGGATGACAGCTCGTTAGTGGTTATTGACGCCGCCAACAAGAGAATGTTGGAGATGAAAGGGGCATGTAAGAAATGCCACTTTGCGTTAAACTTCCAGGTACCCAAGAAGA
>JADFXZ010000299.1 GCA_015233265.1 Nitrospirota bacterium | reverse complement strand
CGGTTATTGGTATGTTTTATTGAGAGAAAAAAAGACCGCCCTGCCCTTCTTTGTCCGACGGCAGCCCTTAAACGTCATATCGGTAACAGCGCAGGACATTGACGACGCATACGAGTATGGAGATCTGAATAAGGAATACCTAAATGGAGTCAGAGACACAATCATCAGCCAGGTTGAGTTTATGACGAAGACGGTAGACGATTTTTGCAGCTTCCTACGCCCGTCAAAGGAGAAAATTGACTTTGATATAAAGAAATCTATCAAGGAGATAGTCTCAATGTTTTTGCCATATTTCGTAAAAAGCGGCATATCGCTTCACATGAGTTTCACCGGCGAGGACGTAACCGCGGTAGGTTACCCCAATGAGTTTAAACAGGTCATTTTGAACCTTATTAATAACGCTAAAGACGCGATACTTTTGAATAGTCCACAAGCAGCTCAACAAGACGGAGGGTCAATAGATATAGGTGTCACAAAAGAAGACGGAAAGATAAAGGTAATTGTAACAGACAATGGAGGCGGCATACCGGCCGATATAATCGACAAGATATTCGAGCCATATTTCACGACAAAAGAATCTCACAAAGGTACGGGCATTGGCCTGTATATGTCAAAGACAATAATTGAAAACAATATGGGCTGGAAACTCAACGCGGCAAACGTTAACAACGGCGCCCAGTTTGTCATAGAAATTTGACACATTTTTTTATTGACATTTATTATACACTATGTTTATTATATGTATACCTTGAAGGCGGCTGAGCAATAACGGCAGCTGTACTGTAGCATTGTCAACGGCAACAATAACAGTTGCACCAGGGCGTTAACGTAAGGCTGTGGCAGCTAATCAATAACATAAACGTAAGTCAAGAGGAGGCAGCATGATAACAAAGAACATGAAGAGTTTTATGAGTATGGCAACTACGTTTGTAGAGAAAAACAAGAGCGGCTGGGATCACGAGGCATGGCTGAATTTCATCTCCGACGTGCAGAAAAGCGGCATGGAAATGTGTGACGATTCAAAGGCATGTGCCGGTGCGGTTTTAGAGGCGATGCAGAAGTACTATAAGACCACGATGGAAACAAAGGGCATGACAAGTAAGATGGCCGATGTCTCGGATTTGACCATGAAGTTCCTCAAGGACACAAAGGGCGTCTGGAGCCATTCGGAATGGGAAGCCTACATCAAGGCTATGCAGGAAAAGGGCATGATGATGAACGAGGAGGCAAAGTCCTATCTGGGTTCGCTATTAGAGGCCTCGAAGCAGTTAGCCGCCTCTGCTAGCATGCGCTAAGTCATATACTAAGTTTAACGCAAATTACGAAAGGCCGTCAGTCTGCCGTCTGACAAAGAAGGGCAGGGCGGTCTTTTTTTCTCTCAATAAAACATACCAATAACCGCGCCGGTCATACAGGAGGCTAATGTGCCGGTCATTACTGATTTAAAGCCAAGCGATATGACCTCATCCTTTTTCTCCGGCGCCATTATCCCCAGTCCGGCAATCAAAATACCGAGGCTACCCAGATTTGCAAATCCGCACATCGCATAAAGCATGATAACCGAGCTTCTGTGGCTTAGCGCCCCGGCTGGAAGGGCAGCAAAATCTATATAGGCGACGAATTCGTTTAAGATTGTCTTGGTTGCCATGAGTGCCCCGGCGGTGCGTGCCTCTTCCCATGGGATCCCTATCGTCCAGACAACGGGGGCCATGATAACCCCAAGTATTCGCTGGAGCGTTAGTGGTTTGCCGTAGAAATCAGGCAGCAGTCCAAGACCATAATTGGTCAGATGCACCATGGCGACAAACACTATAAGCATGGCTATTATACTGATGAGAAGCTCCACACCATCTGAAGTACCTTTTACAATAGCGTCAAGCGGACTCTTATAAAGTTGTGGCGGGACTATCTCAGCCGTTTCTATCTTGCCAGCTGGCGGCACCATCAGCATAGAACACACAAGTGCGGCAGGGGCGCTGATGATTGAATGAAGCAGGATTTGCGCCAGGGCATCCGGCAGCACACGCCCCAATATGCTTGCATAGAGTACCATCACCGTCCCGGCAATGGTTGCCATACCGGTAGTCATAATGGCAAAGATTTCACCACGCGACATGTTTTTAAGGTATGGTTTAATAAACAGGGGGGCTTCGACCATTCCGACAAACACCGTGGCCGACGCACACAGGCCAACCGCCCCGCCCACTTTCATTATTTTTTGAAGCACAAATGAAAACCCCTTGACCATGTATGGAAGTATCTTAAAATAAAACAATAACGACGACAACGCGCTTATCACCAGCACCATCGGCAGCGATTGAAAGGCAAATATAAATGACCCGCCGGGAATCTTCTCATCAAAGGGCAGCTGTCCCCGCCCCAATACCCAAAAGTGAGGGTAATTCCCGGCAGCGTAGATTTCTCCAGCACCCTGACGGCCCGGGTCCACCGTAGAAAG
>JADFXZ010000298.1:2028-2459 GCA_015233265.1 Nitrospirota bacterium | reverse complement strand
GCATTATGTCCAACTCCCCTAGTATTATACTGACGCGGCTCTTAACGGAGTCGAGCTCCCTGCCAGCCGTCTCTATAAATGGCGCAAGCTGGCTGTTAACGTCCGCTACGCAGCCATTTGCCGTTTTGACGGATGTGATTATCTCATCTGTCCCCTTTAATATCTGCTTGGCAAGCGTATCGACCAGGTCTGTCATTATATTAAACTCGGCATTGCCTACGCGTGCCGTCTCGATGCGTATCAATGTGCCTATGATGGAGATTGTCTTGGAGAGTTTCCTGAAAAACTCCTCCATATCTATGACCTTACGCAGGTCGCATATGATAAGATTCATTTCTCTGGAGCCTTCGAGTATCAGATTAGAAGATGTCTCAATTTCAGAATAGACCTTCTCGAAAAGTTCCTTCAAGGAATGAACGTTAAAGCCGCTT
>JADFXZ010000298.1:0-1926 GCA_015233265.1 Nitrospirota bacterium | reverse complement strand
CCAAGCTCCAGAAACTCTGTCTCCGTAGCCTTCGATATCCCTATAAGTTCATCGGCCATCTGAAGGAACGACTTGCTCCACGAGGCGTCAACTACGATATGTATGCCTGAGCTGGCAACAATCCCGGCTGCGGGCGCAACAGTGCTGTCACCTGATAAAACGGTAGACTTGTCCCTCAAAACGGCACCGCCGCCAGCCTTGAGGACTGCCCGTTTTCAGGGTTGAACCCAAAATCTAATGTCTGCGATATGTACACCATAAGTTTCCGGCAATAGCCGTAGCGTTATTGTCTTGCGCCTTTAGTTGTAGCCCCAAAATACTTCATTTGCCGATATTGTTAGATCTCACCCTTTTTTACTTTCTGATAAAACTCGCACTCTTTACAGCTTTTAAGGGATTTCGCAATTTCGCACTCCGGTTCAGACCCGCTTAATGTCCCGGCAACTAGCCAGCAACGCCTGCCAGCAGACTTACTAAACGCTGAACACTGCCCCAACTTGTGCAGCCCCACCTTGTCTAATCCGCAATTAAAGAACTCCCAGCACTTTGTCCGCTCGACTTTGGCCTGCTCAAACCCCTCGAACGCCTTTGCAAATGCCTCGAAGGCCATTGTAGCAGGACATGGAGGTTTCTTCTTCTGCCCTGGTCTGAGATTAGGTATCTTTTTATCAATCATCGCTATAGCCTTTCCCCAACAGTCACGTTGCTTGTATTAACAGCTGCTTTACCAGTTTCACATCAGCCTCATGCGACCTTCATACATCTTTCCTAAGCCACCTGTCCCAAGAGCCAGCTGTTCTAAGAGCCACCTGTCCCGAGCCACATTCAGCCACCTGTCTGCGCCTAAATGTTAGACGACTCGCTCAGTTTATACTTATTATAATTTTTTTGTCAAGCTGTCTTTCTGGTTAAATCCAAAATATTTATGAAATATCAGATTATGCGGCTCACGGCGGCAACTTTGGGGCCGGTGGTGGTGCTGAACCTTTTTTGCTTAATGAATAAATAAACGCAAGGATTTCCGCAACCGCCTTGTATAGTTCCTGCGGGATTTCCTGATACAAATCAAGGGCAGAGAGTATGTCAACCAACTGCTTATCTTCTTTGATTGGGACGCCGTGCAGCTTGGCTACTTCTATTATCTTATCTGCCAAGGCACCGGTACCTTTAGCAGTTATGCGTGGAACTTCTGTGGCGCCTGATTTATAGTTTAGGGCAGCTGCCTTTCTCTTTTTATCTTCCATATTTTAAGCTGCCACCCCCAGCCTAAATCCTCAAGTCCAGACCGCCAGACGGGTTTTTTCCCGCAAAGTCAAGCTTGGTCTTTTGTCCAACGTTGATTATTTTAAGTGTAAGGCCTGCCGCCTTAAATCGCTTTTCCAAGTCATCCTTGTTTTGCAATATCAGTTGTTTGGTATTGTCTTTTTCAGCGTTGAATGAGACAAAAAAGCCACTGTCCGCTGTTGTTACAGAGATTGAGAGCTTGCCGAGTTTGTCAAGGTCGAGATTAATATCGCAGGTGAATGATTTTTGGGCATGATACTTGTTCTTCTTAAACAGAAGCTCACCGTCTTTGAGTTCATTCCACAAAAACGGTAAGTACGTATAGACCATGTCGTTAGCCCGCGAGGACAACTGATAGTACTCTATGTTTTTAATAAACTTATCGACAGCGCCCGCTAAGTCTTCACGTTTGGACGGGGAATACTTCAGGACTTCGGACATTCTTTCGTCCTGGAGGATATTCCTGATTTTCAAAAGCAGCGCCTTCTGGTCGTTATCCACATTTAAGGCAGTCTTTATGTGTTCATCTTTAGGGGTGCTTTGGATTGCCTCCGTTTTATCTTTGGGTGAAGTTTGAGCTGCAATCACCTCATCTTTCTGGGCGGTCTGGGCTGCAACTAGCTCATCAGGTTTTTGCCGGGC
>JADFXZ010000297.1 GCA_015233265.1 Nitrospirota bacterium | reverse complement strand
CGCTGTCATTTAGTGAAAACACGTTTGACTGCGTGGTCTCTACGATGACGCTGTGCAGTGTCGGCAGCCTGAGTGAGGCGTTAGGAACGCTCTACCAAGTGGTCAAGCCGGGCGGCGCCTTCCATTTTCTTGAGCATGTGGCAGCCCACAATCCCATAGACAGGGGTTTGCAAAATCTCCTGACTCCGGTTACGAGAACTATTTTCTGCGGTTGCAATCTCAACAGGGAAATCGAGTCTGCCATTGTAGGCGCCGGGTTTCACATCAAATCAATCAACCGCGACAAGCTGCGTATTGGTATAATGCCTGAATTTATGTCATACTTCATCCGCGGCACAGCAATCAAACGGCAATAGTGTCCCGCGGGTCATCTCATCACTATTACATGCAAAGGCAGGCAAGCGCTTATTGGTTGGCTTACCTGCCCATATAAATCGCACAATTATTTAAGGCCTAAATCTGTGGCTGCGGCCTTCAGGTCGGCGTCGTTGCCTTTAATGGCGTTCATCATCGGATTTTTTGAATCCTTCGCTGCCTTCAATAAGCCATCGGCTGTCTTTACCTTTTCCGTTAGTTTAGCCTTATCGGGCGCGATCTTTCCATTATGGCATCCGGCGCATTTGTCAAAACCACCGGCCATTGCCATTGTGGCAAATCCAAATACTAATACCAGTGCTATAGCTAATGTCTTTTTCATCGTTTTCACCTCCTTCATTATTGAGATTTATATCTATGTAGCGTTTAATACAACTACGTCTTGTTGTGCAAAGATTATACCACATAAAAATCCTTGTGTCAAAGACTGCCTTGCAGTGTATACGCCTCCGGCGTCAATGCTGAAGCCTTACGTTTAGGGGATTGCGCTCCCGATATGGGGATATAACTGCGCCATAGACTTTATGAGTGGCTTTTAGTCATTGCGCCGCCGTATATTATGAAGAAATTGAATATCAATATGCCTACCGGTATAAATATAAGCGTAAGTCTTTGCGGTTTGTCTTCATATCTGAGGACGACGCTGTGGCGGCCGGCGGTTTTTATTTCAATCGATTGAAAGGCGAGATTGGCCCTTAATACCGCCGTGTCCTGTCCGTCTACTGAGGCCCTCCAGCGTGGGTCGTAGTTGTTTGAGACAACTAAGGCAGCCGGTGAGGTAACTTCTACGTCGAGCTGGATTTCGTCCGGGCTGTAGTACGTTGCGATGATTTTATCGTTGGCGGTGAGTTGCCCGTTTAGTTCTTGAGGCATGTCAGCCTTTGAATAATAAACCGTATTGAGGAGGCCCTCACCTTCGGATTTCAAAATCGCATCTGCAATATCCTCGTCTGATTTGACAATGGATGTCTGCTTTACTAAATACCACCTTTCGAATGAGGCGTTGCATTTGATGACACTAATTGGCCTGCGGTAGAGATCGATTAACTTTTTCCATATCCCCGTGTAATCGTCTGCTGTAGTGCCAGCGTAAACCACCTCAAAGTCGTCGTTAGGACTTGAGCCTGATTTATCAGTGGTGATTACAAAGTACTTGTTATTTAAAAATGCGTATGGATAGAGATAAAAGCCAGCAAAACCGTCAGATATGAATAAATTGTACCAGTTTGTGTTGAAATCATGTCTTACGACGAAGTCCTCAAGCTGCGGCGCCCGCAGAATTCCAATGAACTGCCTGTAGTATTTATTAAAGAGCGGGCCTCTGCCATCTGGTGTCTCAAACACTTTGTTTTGAACCATCGGGATGTAAACAAAGTCAAGCGATGCTATTCTAAATGGCCGCAGCGGATTATCTGCCTGTTCCTGCCTCAGCCTGTCCATGATAGAAATCTCAGGGAAAACGCTGATATAAGGCACGGACTCCTCCCCAAAAAACCTTGTAACCCTGAGACAACACAAAAGGACGAGCGCCAGGATTAACATAACTTTGACTCTTGAGCGTGGGGCATAAATTAAAATCGTACATAAACCCGCTGCCGCGGCAACCAGCACAGGGGCAATGCAGATATAATCTACAACAGCAAGCCTCCTCGGGCCAAAGTAAAACCCCGCCGCAATTGCCGCAGTGCTGAATATTAATAAGGCCGCAGGATTTTTCGCCAATTTGGGGAAAGTAAACCGCAGCCCATCGCAATCAGTTAAGACTATGAGCGTAATGAATACCCCGCTTCCAATGTTTAGTATAAAAAGCTCAACTGTCCGCGTCTCGATTGACTTAGTAATACATACGTCAAATATCGCATACACCGCCCCTACAGCCGCCCCGATGACAAAGCGTTTGAGAAGCACTCTGTCCTTAATAACCGTATCGATTGCTATAAAGGCCGCCATTGTCATTACGATAGGAAAGACAGTGGTGATATGCCCGAGGTCCATTTTCTCAAGAAGACTGCCCCTAAATAATATGTTTACCCCCGAAGTGAAAACAGCATACAATATAACCCCAACGCAAACCACTAAAAAGCACCCCAGCACCC
>JADFXZ010000026.1:9520-18280 GCA_015233265.1 Nitrospirota bacterium | reverse complement strand
AGAGGCGAATGTTATAAAGAAGAAGACGAGCCACATAACCGTGGTCTTGTCGGAATAGCGTGGAGGTGATTTTTGGGTCAGAAGACACATCCAACAGGTAATAGGTTGGGAATAATAAAGACGTGGGATTTTCGCTGGTATTTAAAGAATGGTTATGCGGCACAGCTGCACGAGGACCTGCACGTAAGTGCCTTTATTAAAGAGAAGCTCTATCACTCGGGCATCGGCAAGGTTGAAATAGAAAGGGCAGGCCAGAAGATAAAGATAATTATTCATACGGCAAGGCCGGGTATTATCATAGGTAAAAAGGGCGCCGAGGTAGAGAATCTGAAAAAGGCTGTCGAGGCATCCATTGGCAAGCAGGTAAGCATAGATATAAAGGAAATAAGAAAGCCGGAGCTTGACGCCCAGCTTGTGGCGGAAAACATAGGCTTGCAGATAGAAAAAAGGGTTGCCTATCGCAGGGCGATGAAGAAATCTGTATTGTCATCTATAAGATTTGGCGCGCTGGGAGTGAAGATAGCGTGTGCGGGAAGGCTCTCAGGGGCTGAAATCGCAAGGACAGAGTGGTATAAAGAGGGCAGAGTGCCGTTGCACACGTTTAGGGCGGATATCGACTACGGCTATGCCCGCTCAAAGACAACATATGGAATAATAGGCGTAAAGGGGTGGATATATAAGGGCGATATACTGCCTGAGACGAAGGCGGCAGCCTCATCATGAGTAGATTAGAACATAAATTAGCGATGACTATAGAGCGGCCAGATGGATGGCTAAATAAGGAGCAGCCAAGATGTTAATGCCGAAGAAGGTTAAGTACAGAAAGATGATGAAGGGCAATATGAATGGAAAGGCCGCCAGGGGAGCAGACGTAGCCTTTGGGGATTTCGGCCTTAAGGCCCTTGAGCCAGGCTGGGTGACAAGCAGGCAGATAGAGTCGGCAAGAATAGCCATAACTAGACACGCAAAGCGTGGCTGCAAGCTCTGGATTAGGATTTTCCCTGACAAACCGATTACGAAGAAACCGGCAGAGACAAGAATGGGTAAAGGAAAGGGTAATCTTGAGTACTGGGTTGCGGTTGTGCAGCCCGGCAAGATAATGTACGAAGTATCCGGTGTAACCGAAGAGATCGCAAAAGAGGCCCTTAGGCTGGCCTCATATAAGCTTCCCATAGCGGTAAAATTCGTAAAGAGAGAGGAGCCTGTGATATGAAGGCAAAAGAGCTGAGAAATCAATCGATAGACGAACTCAACGTAAAGGAGCTTAAGTTAAGAAAAGAACTCTTTAACCTAAGATTTCAATCGGCCACAGGCGAGATACAAAATCCGCGCAGAATCAGGCAGATAAAGAAAGACGTGGCAAGGGTTCTGACTGTAAAAACAGAGATGGCCCCAAAGCCTGCACAAAAAGGGGCAGAACAAAAAGGGGCACAGAGGAAGGGAAATGCCTAAGAAAATCTATACAGGAACAGTTGTAAAGGATCTGATGGATAAGACTGTGACAGTGGCAGTAAGTGAGCTGACTCAGCATCCATTATATAAAAAGACGATTAAAAGGACAAAGAAACTAAAGGCCCACGACGAGAAGAATGTGTGTAAAAAAGGTGATCAGGTCACAGTTGAGGAGTCGAGGCCGATAAGTAAGACAAAAAACTGGGTAGTGATAAAACGAGTGGATCAAGGGGCATAGAAAATGATACAGGTAGAGACTGTACTTGATGTTGCAGATAACTCTGGTGCTAAGAAGGTGCAATGTATAAAGGTTCTCGGCGGCACCAGAAGGAGATACGCCCGAATCGGCGATATAATAGTGGTGGCCGTAAAAGAGGCTATCCCGGAGAGCAACGTTAAGAAAGGCTCGAAGGCTAAGGCCGTTGTGGTGCGTACAAGAAAAGAGACCAGAAGGCTTGACGGCACATATATCCGGTTTCAGCAAAACGCCGCTGTTTTGATAAACGCGGCACGCGAGCCAATTGGCACAAGAATATTCGGGCCGGTTGCCAGAGAGCTGAGATGGAAGGAGTTTACGAAGATTATATCGCTTGCACCGGAAGTGCTATAATAGCGCTGTGATATACTGCGATAAAAGAGCTATGATATAGTATGATAATAAGTCGCTGAAAATGAGAGGAAACCAATGGGCTTAAGCATTAAAAAGGAAGATACGGTGGTGGTGCTCACCGGAAAGGGAAAGGGCAAGCAGGGCCGAGTTATAGTGACCAGTCCTAAGGACGAGACGTTACTTGTCGAAGGCGTCAATATGACAAAAAAGCATATGAAGCCAAATAATCAGTACAAACAAGGCGGAATTATAGAAAAAGAGTCCCCGATACACGTCTCGAAGGTGATGCTCATATGCTCGCGCTGTTCAAAGCCAACCAGGATAGGCAATCTGGCTCTCGATAGTGGGAAGAAGGTTCGTGTATGTAAGAAATGCAAGGAGGTCATGGATTAACGGCTATGTTACCCAGATTAGAAAAAAAATATAAAGAAGAGATAATACCGGCCCTGACAAAGGCGTTTTCATACAGGAATGTGATGGAAGTGCCCAAGCTTCAGAAGATTGTGTTGAATGTCGGGCTTGGCGAGGCGATTCATGACATCAAGCTCCTCGACAGCGCACAAAAAGAACTCGACATGATTGCAGGACAGAAGTCGGTCGTGACGAAGGCGAAGAAATCCATCGCGGGGTTTAAACTGCGAAAGGGTATGCCTATAGGCTGTATGGTAACGCTTCGTGGAAGCAGGATGTATGAGTTTTTAGACAGATTCATTAGCCTGGCATTGCCACGTATAAGGGATTTTAAGGGCGTATCGGGGAAATCCTTCGACGGTAGAGGGAATTATTCGATAGGGATAAAGGAGCAGTTCATATTCCCTGAGATAGACTACGACAAGGTTAACATGGTGCACGGCCTAAATGTGGTAATCTGTACATCAGCCGGCAAGGATAAAGAAGGCAAGGCGCTCCTGAAGGAATTCGGGATGCCGTTTCGGGAATAAGATATCGGTTAAAATTCATTATGAGATTAAATTCAGGGCGATAGGGGTAATATGGCAAAGACATGTTTGATAGAGAAGAATAAAAGGGCTCCAAAGTTTAAGGTAAGGACATATAACCGGTGCCAGCTGTGCGGCAGGCCGAGGGGCTATCTGAGGAAGTTTGGGATGTGCCGTATATGTTTTAGGATGCTTGCATTGCAAGGAAAAGTGCCCGGCGTAATAAAGTCGAGCTGGTAGGGGTGATTTGATATGATGACCGATCCAATAGCGGACATGTTGACGAGAATGAGAAACGCCATTATGATAAAGGCGGAGAAGGTGGATGTGCCAGCCTCGAGGATAAAGCTTGAGATAGCAAAGCTGCTCAAAGAAGAGGGATTTATTCGGGCATATAAGATACTCAAGGACAAGAAACAAGGAGTGCTGAGAATATCGCTGAAGTATGTTGACAGTAAGAGCATCATCACCGGTCTGAAGCGTATCAGCAAGCCAGGCCGCCGCGTCTATGCCGGATATAAGGATGTGCATGAAATAATGGCTGGCGTAGGAATAGTAATAATGACAACCCCCAAGGGGATATTGACAGACAGTGTATGCAGAAACGAGAAATTGGGCGGAGAGGTTATCGCCTACATCTGGTAGTATATAAAAGGAGAACAAAGAGATGTCCAGGGTAGGGAAGAAGCCAATTGAGATACCAGGCGGGGTAAACATAACGGTCAGCGGCAGCGATGTAACTGTCAAGGGTGCGAAGGGGCAGCTGAGCTGGAGCGTTCCAGATTTAATGAAGCTGGTCGTTAACGGCAATACCCTGACTGTAGAGAGGGCAGGCGATTCAAAGAACGAAAGGTCGCTGCATGGTTTGACAAGAAGTCTGTTAAACAGCATGTGTGAGGGCGTTTCAAAGGGATTCACAAGGGATATGGAACTGGTTGGCGTAGGCTACAGGGCGCAGGTGAAGGAAGATAAAATAGAGTTTGCAATGGGGTACTCTCACCCGGTTATATTTCAGCTGCCTGCGGGAATCACGGCGGAAGTAGATAAAAAGCAGACAAAACTGACACTCAAAGGGATAGACAAGCAGCTGCTTGGGCAGATGGCCGCAAATATTAGGAGCATCAGGCCGCCCGATGCCTATAAAGGCAAGGGTATAAGATACGCCAATGAGTCAATTAAGCTAAAACCTGGCAAGACTGGGACAAAGTAATATAAACGGAGCGAGGTCTTAAGTTAATGATAGAGAAAATAGAACTAAGAGAAAGAAGACACAAGCGCGTCAGGAAAAAGGTCACCGGCACTCAGGAGCGGCCGCGCCTGACAGTATATAAAAGTCTGAGCCACATGCACGCGCAGATGATAGACGACACCAGCGGGCACACGCTTGCAGCCGCGTCAACCCTCGAAAAGTCACTAAGGACAGAGGCCGGACACAAGGGCAACATCGCCGCGGCAAAAAAAGTCGGTGCATTGATAGCGCAAAAGGCAAAGGACAAGGGAATAAACAAGGCGGTATTCGACAAAGGCGGGTTTAAATATCACGGCAGGGTGAGGGCACTTGCCGAGGCGGCAAGAGAGGCCGGTCTTGAGTTCTAAATTGACAGGCATAGCAGGCCAACAGGAGGTATAGTGGGTAGAATAGATCCGGGCGAGCTGACGCTTCAGGAAAAGGTCATCTTCATCAACCGTGTGGCAAAGGTAGTCAAAGGCGGACGGAGGTTTTCCTTCAGCGCCCTCGTAGTTGTAGGTAACGGTGAGGGAATCGTTGGAATCGGCAAGGGGAAGGCAAACGAAGTACCAGAGGCAATTAGAAAGGCAGTGGAAAAGGCAAAGAAATCATTATTTAAATTCCCAATGAAGGACGCAACTATACCGCACAGAATAATTGGTCACTACGGGGCTGGTGTGGTTGTACTAAACCCAGGCAGAGAGGGAACAGGCCTAATAGCTGGCGGCCCTGTCAGGGCGGTACTTGAAGTTGCCGGTATCCATAACGTAGTGGCAAAGTCCATCGGAAGTACGAACGCCTTTAATGCGGTGCGCGCGACCTTTAACGGTCTGTCACTGCTGAAGGACCCTGAGGTTGTGTTAAAAATGAGGGGCAGGGGCGAAGACTCCGCTCGTGAAAATACTAAAGACGCAGTGAAGCAGGCATAACTATGGTTAAGATAACGTTGATGAGAAGTTATGAAGGACTAAATGATAGGATGCGCGATACGCTGAGGGCGCTAGGTCTGAGAAAGCGCCACATGACGGTGATAAAAAAGAAAAACCTAGCGATAGACGGCATGATTAGAAAGGTGTCCCATCTTGTCAAGGTAGAGCCGGTTGAGGCAGCCTGAAACAGCGGCCAAAGACAGGACTTCCGATAGCGGATGATAATATATTATGCCAATAAGGGATGCCAAATGATGGGGCCGATAAGGATGGAGGCCGATAAGGATGAAGGCCAATAAGGATGGAGGATAGATAACTGTGAGATTAGATGAGCTCGCCCCTAAAGAAGGCAGCGCAAAGAATAACAAACGTGTAGGCCGTGGCTGTGGCAGTGGGCACGGAAAGACATCCTGTAAAGGACACAAGGGTCAAAAGGCACGCTCAGGCGGCGGCGTTGCCCGTGGTTTTGAAGGCGGTCAGATGCCCCTTCAGAGAAGACTGCCAAAGCGGGGCTTTAAAAATCATCTGTTCAAGGTCAAATGGGCAATTATAAATATTCAGGACATAGAGGACAAAATAGAGTCCGGAGTCATAGATAACGGACAAGAGGTAACGCCTGAACTGTTATATAAGTATGGGATTATAAAGAAGCTCCACGCAGGACTAAAGGTGCTGGCAACGGGAGAGTTGAAGCACCCTGTAGTTATAAAGGCTAATGTGTTTAGTAAGATGGCGGCGCAGAAGATAACCGCAAGCGGAGGACAGGCAGTAGTCCTGGGTTAGAGAATGAAATATATGCAGAGGGTTGACTATTGAGTGTATTAGGCAGTATTCAGAATATCTTTAGAATAGAGGAACTGAAAAAAAGGCTGTATTTTACGTTTGCACTGTTGACCGTTTATAGAATAGGCGCTCATGTGCCTACCCCAGGAATCGACGGCGAGCAGCTCAGTAAGTTTCTAACTGACAAGGGTGGCGCACTGATGGGCTTTTTCGATATGTTCTCAGGCGGCGCGCTCTCCAGAGTGACTATATTTGCTCTGGGTATCATGCCATACATAAGCGCATCGATTATCTTTCAGCTCCTTACAGTTGTTATCCCAGCTATTGGCAAGCTGGCAAAAGAGGGTGAGGAGGGACGCAAGAGGATAACCCAGTACACCCGATACGGCACTATAGTAATCAGTCTTATCCAGTCCTTCGGTATAGCCGTAGGGCTTGAGACGATGGCTAACGGGCAGTTTATTCACAATCCTGGCTGGGGCTTCCGGCTGGTGACGATGATTACCCTGACAGCCGGTACGACGTTTATCATGTGGCTGGGTGAGCAGATTACCGAACGGGGTCTTGGAAATGGCATATCGTTGATCATATTTGCTGGCATTGTGGCAAGGCTTCCAAACGCCGTAGTCAGTACGGGACGTCTGATAAAGGCCGGTGAGCTTTCAATTATTGTCATGGTAATAGTCTTTGTCCTGATGGTTGGCGTTATTGCTGGTATAATTTTCATGGAACGGGGGCAGAGAAAAATCCCCGTTCAGTATGCAAAGCGTGTTGTAGGCAGGAAGATGTACGGCGGGCAGAGTACGCACCTGCCGCTTAAGATAAACACCTCTGGGGTAATACCTCCGATATTTGCCTCATCTATCATCATGTTTCCGGCAACCATTGCTGGATTTATAGCGATACCCTGGGTGCAGTCATTTGCAAAGCAGCTTGCCCCGGGCTCTGTCGTGCATGACTTATTGTATGTAGCTATGATAGTGTTTTTCTGCTATTTCTATACCGCAATCGTGTTTAATCCGGTGGATATTGCGGATAATCTGAAGAAATACGGTGGCTATATACCTGGTATTCGGCCAGGTAAGAATACCTCGGATTATATATTTCGGGTGTTGTCGCGCTTGACGTTTGTGGGGGCTATATATCTGTCTATAGTCTGTGTGCTGCCAAGCATATTGATAAGCAAGTTTAATGTGCCGTTTTACTTTGGAGGAACGTCTTTATTGATAGTTGTCGGGGTTGCCCTTGACACGGTCTCGCAGATTGAGTCACATCTGTTGACAAGGTCGTATGACGGACTGTTGAAAAAGGGAAGGATAAAAGGCAGGAGATAGCTTTTAATTAATTGTGATAATAATAAAGTCGGATGAGGAGATAAGCAAGATAGATAAGGCGTCAAAAATAGTGGCTGAGACGCTGGTACGGCTTGGGGAGATAATCGCCCCTGGTATAACGACGCGGGATATAGAGCTGAGGGCGGAGGCAATAATAAAGAGTAACAAGGCGGTATCGGCATTTAAGGGTTACAGGGGGTATCCTGCGAACCTCTGCATATCTGTCAACAACGAGGTGATACATGGTATACCGTCGAAAAAGAGGGTACTCAAAGACGGCGATATTGTGAGTCTTGATGTAGGTGTTGTGTATGATGGGTATATTGGAGATGGCGCGTGGACATATCCTGTGGGGAAGGTCTCCAAAGAGATTATGAAACTGCTGGCTGTTACGAAGGAATCGCTCTACAAGGGAATAGAAAAGGCAAGGGCAAACAACAGGGTATCTGACATATCGCACTCGATTCAAGTGCATGTAGAGGGCAACGGTTACTCGGTAGTGAGGGCGTTTGTGGGACACGGAGTGGGGCGGAGTCTGCACGAGGAGCCGCAGATACCGAATTATGGTCTGCCCAATAAGGGGCCAAGGTTGAAAAAGGGTATGGTACTGGCCATAGAGCCGATGGTAAACGCCGGGGGCTTCGAGGTTGCGGTATTGAGTGACGGCTGGACGGCGGTGACGGCAGACGGGTCTCTGTCGGCGCACTTTGAGCATACAGTTGTGGTTACCGACGATGAGGCCGGAATTTTAACGCAGTTAAATTAATTAAATGGGAAAAAATGGCTAAAGAAGATAACATAGAAGTACAGGGAACCATACTGGAGGCACTGCCAAACGCTGTGTTTAAGGTGGAGTTAGACAACAAGCAGGTGGTAATGGCCTATGTATCGGGCAAGATGAGGATACACTATATAAAGATTCTCCAAGGAGACAAGGTTCTGGTAGAGCTGTCACCGTACGATTTGACAAAGGGAAGAATAACATATAAATAATTTTGGAGGAACGATGAAAGTAAGATCGTCAGTAAAACCTATGTGTACGAAGTGCAAGCTGATAAAGAGGAAAGGAGTTGTCAGAGTAATCTGCGAAAATCCTAAGCATAAACAAAGACAAGGATAGAAGAGGGGTTTATATATGGCAAGAATAGCAGGCGTGGATTTGCCTAAGAAAGAGAGAGTAGAGATTGGGCTGACCAGGATATTCGGGATAGGCAGGGCAACTTCGAAAATGATAATTGCCGAGACAGGCGTAGACCCAAACGTTAGGGTAAACAACCTGACAGCCGATGACGTTGCAAAGATAAGGGCAGTCATAGACAGAGACATTAAAGTAGAGGGCGACTTAAAGAAAGAGATCTCAATGAGCATAAAGAGATTGATGGACATAGGCTGCTACCGGGGGATCAGACATAAGCTAGGTCTTCCCGTAAGAGGCCAGCGCACAAAGACGAACGCCAGGACACGTCGCGGGCCGGCAAAGTCTTCG
>JADFXZ010000026.1:0-9496 GCA_015233265.1 Nitrospirota bacterium | reverse complement strand
AAAGGAGGTAAATAATGCCGCCCAGGAAACGTAAAGGGCCAAAGAAAGAGAAAAAAAGAGTGGCCAACGGTGTAGCCCATGTGCAGACAACGTTTAACAATACGCTGGTGACGATAAGTGACCAGATTGGCAATGTGCTGGTGTGGTCAAGTGCTGGCAGTCTTGGTTTCAGAGGCTCAAGAAAGGGTACGCCCTATGCCGCGCAGATGGCGGCTGACACGGCTGCTAAAAAGGCGATAGAAATGGGGATGAAGCAGATAGATGTGTTTATAAAAGGTCCGGGTGCTGGCAGAGAATCGGCCATAAGGGCAATTCAGGCAGCTGGAATCGATATAAATGTAATCAGGGATGTTACGCCGGTGCCGCACAACGGCTGCAAACCTCCAAAAAGGAGGCGTGTGTAGCTATGGCAAGATATAGAGATGCGTTATGTAAGCTGTGCAGACGTGACGGAGAGAAGTTATTTTTGAAAGGCAGCCGTTGTACTACGGACAAATGTGCAATAGATAAGAGGAAATACCCACCCGGGCAGCACGGTCAGAGGCGGGGAAAACTCTCTGATTATGCCGTTCAGCTCAAGGAAAAGCAGAAGGTAAAGCGCATATACGGGCTGTTGGAGAAGCAGTTCAGCAAGTATTTTAAGGAAGCGGAAAAGAAGAGGGGCATTACTGGCGAGCTTCTGCTGCAGTTTCTCGAGCGCAGGCTTGACAACATAGTCTACAGAATGGGATTTACGTCTAATAGAAACCAGGCCAGGCAGCTGGTGTTGCACGGGCACTTTCGAGTTAACAGCAAGAAGGTCAACATCCCTTCGTATAATGTTAAGGTTGGTGATGAGATCTCGGTTCATGAGTCAAGTAAAAAATTAAGCGTCTTTGGTGAGAATCTTCAAAGGCAGCAGCACGAGGGAGTATTGTCGTGGCTGGAGGTAGATTTTGCCGGGTTGAAAGGCAAAATCCTGCATGTGCCAAGTAGAGACGATATACCATTGGCTGCTAAAGAGCAGTTGATCGTTGAGTTTTATTCGAGATAATTAAACGGAGGCATTATGTTGCTTGAAAATAGTGGGTTTCAGCTGCCGGAAAACGTGTATTTTGAGGAAGAGACGTTTACCGGTACTTACGGAAGACTGATTGCTGAACCATTGGAAAGAGGATATGGCATAACGATAGGAAACGCCTTGAGAAGGGTTCTTTTGTCTTCTATTGAAGGCGCTGCCATTACCTCTGTTAAGTTTGAAGGCGTGTATCATGAATTCTCAACGATAAAGGGTGTCAAAGAAGATGTCGTACAAATAGTGTTAAATCTTAAAAAGCTCCGATTCAGGCTCCACGGAGATGAGCAGTTGTCAGCGTCAATAGATATAGTTGGAGATGCAGCTGGCAGCCGTGTCATTACGGCAAAGGACATAAAGGCGGATTCGAGGTTGGAGCTGCTCAATCCAGAGGCTCACATAGCAACGCTTGACAGGGACTCAGAGTTCAAGGTTGAGCTGTGTATCAATAAGGGCAGGGGTTACATACCATCTGAGGAAATGACTAAAGAGGATATGCCTCTTGGGACGATAACGATAGACGCTATTTTCACGCCTATAAGAAAGGTTGTTTTTAATGTAGAAAAAACCAGGGTCGGAAAGGCGACGGACTACGATAAATTGTTGATAGAGATATGGACAGACGGCAGCATAGACCCAAAGGCAGCCCTTACGAAGGCCACAAAGATACTGACCAAGCATATGAGCTATTTCCTTTTGGTGGAAGATATGGAGGAGGAAGTAGTGGAAAGGGCAGCTGAAGTGGTTGAGGCAGAGGAGGATGAGCCAGTTGTCAGCACTCCTGAGCCGTCTGAGCCGATTACCCTTGCAGGCAAGGAATTTAATAGAAATCTCCTGAAAACCGTTGACGAGCTTGAGTTTTCAGTGCGTTCGCAAAATTGTCTGAAAAACGCGGACATTAAGCATATTTACGAGCTGGTACAGAGAAATGACCACGAGATGTTGAAAATGAAGAATTTTGGCAGGAAATCTCTCGATGAAATACGGGAAGTACTGTTGAGTTTGGGGCTGGATTTTAATATTAAAATAGATATGGATGCCGTCAGAAGAGAGCTGAAAATAGAAAATGGAGGAGGCTGACCATGCGCCATAAGATAGACGCCAGGCATTTTAACAGGACGGCAAATCAGCGAAAGGCCTTATTTAGGAGCCTGATAACAGCCGTGCTGGAGTATGAGAGGATAGAGACGACCCTGATAAAGGCAAAGGCCGTCAAAGGATTAGTCGAGAAGATGGTGACCCTTGGTAAGAGAGGGGACTTACACGCTAAACGAGTGGCGCTTTCAAATATTCCTAACCGCAAGGTCATCGCTAAGCTGTTTGCCGAGATTGCCCCGCGTTTTACCTCAAGAAACGGTGGGTATTTGAGGATTGTCAGGACACGCAGGAGATTAAAAGACCAAGCGGAGATGGCCGTCCTGGAATTTGTGGATTATGTGCCTAAAGCCCCTGTGGCAAAGGCAGACCAGAGCAAGGATAAATCATAATGCAGGATATACTATGGATAATACTATTTCTTGCGGTATGGATAGTGTTGCAGGTGTTTATACTGCCGAGGTTTGGTGTCAGTACCTGAGCTACGAATTTTAAGGAGTCGTGTGCTCCTAAAAATAATGCCAAGCCGGACACTGACAAGACCGCTCATTAACGTGCCGAGGCGCTGAAGGACGGGATGGATAGGGAGACACACATATCGTCCGGTGCTGAGCGCTGGTCCGCCTTATGCACGGGGCAAGGATAAGGATACCAATACGTGGATAGAATATACGAACTAGTTAAAGGTAAGCGAAAAGACTACAGGGCATATAACTTTACGCAGGACCAGGGCGATGCTTTAAAGTCCTTTTTCGATCTGGCACAGGAGCTCAGCGAAATTGAAGACCTCTATCGCCTGTGTGTGGTTATACCAAAGGTGTTTCTTAATCTTGACGCCAAGCTTTATCTTGCCGGACGTTCAGAACAGAAATGCTCAAACATGGTGCTCTATGCAAAGACTGAGGAAAGCGATGAGTATCGCACCGCGCCGATGCCTGAGTATATTAGGCCCACAGACCAGCCCTACAGGTTTAAAGACAGCCTTATTTTGACTATTCGAGGTAAAAGGTTTCAGGCTGACCTGTCTCCTTCGACAGACAATATCCTTGGGTTTTTGGAAGTTTATCCAAATACCGGCCTTAACGAGGCAGACGAACTATTCCTTGGTAAGTACGCTAATCGCATAGGCTATAATCTCCACAACAGATATCTGCTCAATAAGAATGTCGAGCACCTCAAGTTTATACAATCACTGGTTGCCGACATTGAGCACAATATTATCGTCCCCAATATGATATTCAAGCTGTTTTTACGCAGACTCAAGGGTAAGATAGCCAAAAACACAGAGATAGAGAAACTCCTTGTTGCATATGCCATTGACAAGCAGTGCGACACCGTCTGTGTAGAGCGTCTGCTAGAGGAGCTTATAGAGGTCAACAGGGGACTGACAGACGAGTTTCAGAGCATTGAGAGGCACTACAAGAGCACGACACTATTTTTGGAGACACTGCTTCGTAAGAGCCATTTCGACAAGGGGCACCTGACGCTTCGCACAAAGTCCTGCAACATGCGCCGCGATGTAATCATTCCACAGCTGGAGAGATTCCTCGAGAGATTCGATGAGATGGCTATAGAGGTTGATGGCAGCGGCTGTGGGCAGGAGGGGGATGAGATTATCAGCGTAGTTGACATCGGGCTGATTGCCCAGGTGTTTGCGAATCTGTTTTCCAACGCACTGAAATACGCCTCTGTAGTTACGACGCCGGACAAAGTGAATGTGAAGTTTATGAAATATGGCCGGGACATAATCAAGGACTACTTCGGCGCTGGTAAGGATGGTGTCAAATTCAGCGTGCTTAGCTCCGGGCCACACATCAAGCCGGAGGAGAGAGACAAGATCTTCGAAGAGGGTTTCAGAGGCTCAAATGTTGAACAAAGGCCGGGCACAGGGCATGGTCTGACGTTTATAAAAAATGCGGTAGAAATACACGGCGGCGTCTTTGGATATGAGCCTGTGGACTTGGGTAACAATTTTTATTTTGTCCTGCCAGTATAGCGCCTTGCCGCCAGATAATTTGTCAGATAGTTTATTAAAAAGGATCTCAGGCGTATACAGGCGCATGTGCCATGCGGCTATGCGTGCAGGCAGACCTCCCGACTCAGCAGCCCTTGTTGCCGTAACTAAGTATTTTCCGATTGACGTGGTCTCAGCGGCGGTTGACCTTGGGCTTAGGGTCTTAGGTGAGAGTTATGTGGCTGAGGCGGCAGCCAAGCGTGAACAAATCCAGCAAGACAATCCGCTGTCAACCATTTCTTGGCACATGATTGGTCATCTGCAGCGAAATAAGGTCAAAAAGGCGGTTTCAGTGTTTGACTGCATTCATTCCATTGACTCGGCTGCCCTTGCCGGGGATGTTGACTCGTATGCCGGGCGCGCTGGCAAGACTCTGGATGTCCTGATACAGGTAAAGCTCTCCGATGAGGATACAAAGACGGGGGTTGCACAAGTGGGCGTGTTTGAGCTTGCTGGGCGTATAATTAACAATCATAAGAATCTCAACCTCATAGGCCTGATGGCAATGCCGCCGTTTTTTGAAGACCCTGAGCGCTGCCGGCCATATTTCAGGAGATTGAGGGAAATAAGAGATACCCTTGGCAGTCGTGGGATACCCCTTAGGGAGTTATCTATGGGGATGTCTAATGACTTTGAGATTGCAATAGAGGAGGGTGCCACAATGGTAAGAGTTGGCAGCGAGATATTTGGTGAAAGGTAAGACAGACCCATGGCTTCATATAAACCCTATCCGTCTCATAGATATGTTTATGGAGCTTGTCAGGATAGACTCGCCGTCGTTTAGTGAGCACGAGATAGCCGCATGGCTGACCGGGCGGCTGATTGCCCTGGGGTTAACTGTAGAGAGACAAACCTACAGTAAATCGTTCAATCTGATAGGGCGCAAGGCTGGGACAGTTAGCGGCGCCAGGTCAATAATGTTAAGCAGCCACATGGACACGGTTGAACCAACTAAAGATTTGAACCTAATTCGAGACAGTGGCATAATAAAAACAGGTGGTACCACAATACTCGGGGCAGATGACAAGAGCGGCATTGCGGAGATTCTCGAAGTCCTGCATGTGCTCAAGGACCATGACCTGCCGCACGGCGACATCGAGGTGGTCTTGACATCGGCTGAAGAGCGCGGTCTTATTGGGGCGAAAAACCTTGATTTCGATAGTCTTGCAAGCCGCATAGCCCTTGTGCTGGACTGCAGCGGCAGCATAGGCAGGGTTGTCCTTGCCGCTCCAACGCACGATGTATACACTATGAGCATAACTGGCAGGGCGGCACACGCCGGCATAGAGCCAGAACGCGGCACAAGCGCGATTAAGGCTGCGGCCAAGATCATTGCCGCAGTCCCGGATGGCCGCATTGACCCCAATACAACGGCAAACATCGGGCATATTCATGGCGGCACGGCTACGAATATAGTCCCAAAAGAAGTAACTATTATTGGAGAGATCAGAAGTCATGACACTGATTCCCTGCAGCGCACTAAAAAGGCCATATTCGACACCGCCCGGAGGTTATCTAAAAAAAATCAGGTAAGACTTCAAATTGAGGAAACCCGTCAGTATCACGGTTTCCACATAGGGCAGGACGATGAGTTTGTTGGGCTTGTTAAAAATGTCTGCGAAGGTCTATCGATAACCCCTGAGTTCATAGTGTATGGCGGCGGCTCGGACGCTAATATTTTTAATAGTCACGGGATAAAATCCCTTGTAATCTCCTCGGGGATGCAGCTGCCCCATACGACAGACGAGTACATAAAAGAGGAAGACCTCTCGCTGGCCGCCCTCATGCTGCTTGGTACGATTAAGGCCATTGCTTTTGATACTAAGATGTGAAGCTGCCGTAGCTTTATTTTTGTCTATTGCAAATTAAACCGATTTCTAATATTCATATAGTGTTCGATTAGTATTGATGCAATTATTCCTCGGGGATTGTCTAGCTCATCGAATGATTATGCTGTCATCTCAATGACCGTCAAAAATTATTCCGGATAGCATTGCCAGCATGGATAGGGCAAACGCAATAGAACAAAGCAGCAGCCCAATATGTCTTTGCGCCACTATTTCGTCATTCCGGACAAGCCGTAATTATTGCATAGGTGTGTTCTGCCTCATTGTTCAAATGCGTGTGTCCTATTGTTGATAGTGTCCTCTTTACGTTGACTATCTCCATTGTGTTAGAATTAGTAATCAGCAGGTGATTGTTACGAAAGGAAGCAGGGACATGAGCTTACTTATTAAGCAATTTATAGCGGTGATTGTAGTAAACTGTGGAGGTGTGCTCAATGCCAAATAAATGGACTATTTTAGTTGTCGAAGACTCAATGTTACAGGCAGAGGTGCTAAAACGCCTACTCCAAAGAAACGGCTACGACGTTATTACATCATCTAATGGCAGGCTTGGTCTTGAGGTTACTTTAAGTGATATGCCTGACCTGGTAATAAGCGATATTATCATGCCAGAGATGAATGGCTATGAGCTTTGCCGAGAGATTAAGGGCAATAAGGATGTGAGTCGAATACCGGTAATATTGCTTACCGAGCTGAAATCCGTTACAGATATAATAGAAGGACTGCAGTCACTGGCCGACGATTACATCACAAAGCCATTTAATGAGTCATGTCTTATTTCAAAAATAGAAAACTATATGAATACCACAATGCCATGCGAGGATGATACGGACACCGGCGGCTTTAATGTACTTTATAATGGTACATCTCATACGATTTACTCAAATTATAAGAAAGTATTCAACTTTCTTTTCGCTACTTACGATAACGTAATTCATCAATATCAGGAAATCATTGTCTCCAGAGAGGAGCTAAAACAACTTAATAACGAACTTGTGGAACAGGCACACATAATCAGACAGTCCGAGGAGATGTTTAAGTTCTTCGTTCAAACCGTACCAGATGTAATCTATAAAATTGATGCCGATGGCAGATTTACCTTCATAAATAACAGCATTCGCAACTATGGCTATGAACCTGAAGAGCTAATAGGGCAGCATTTCAGTAAAATCATCAAACCTCATGACTTAAAAAAAATAAGCAAATCGGAGATTCTGCCTCATTTTATTGGAAAACACACCGGCGATTCACAAGCGCCTAAGCTCTTTGACGAAAGAAGAGGTGTTGATAGAAAAACTATAAATCTCGAGGTTAATGTCAAAGTAAAAAATCCTGATTTGCCAAATAAGTCAATCATTGCAGAGGTATCCAGCTATGGCATCTATAGGTTCGATGTAGATAAGCACACCGCCAATCACGATGGCACATTAGGTGTCATAAGACATAAACAAAATGATTTTTTAGGTTCAGGTGGTATTATTAAGGATATTACCGAGAAAAAACATACTGAAAAGGCGCTTTTTGAGTTGGAAAAGATTGCACACGCATTGATGGAAAACGCATGTGACGCGATATTGATAGCCGATGTCGAAGGAAATATATTAAATGCGAACAAAAAGGCCGTTGAGTTAATGGGATATGACAAATCTGAACTTACTCAGATGAAATATGCAGACTTTCATCCAGAGGATGATATTCAGAGGATGAGTGTTGCTTTTCAACGTTCTGTTGAAGAGGGCACATCCTATTTCATAGAAACGAATGTATTAAGAAAAGACGGCGGGATGGTTCCGGTTGAAATTGCAGCAAATATTATAATAATTAATGGAAAAAGACTAATGCAAGGCATATTTCGCGATATAACAGAGCGCAAACTCTCGCAAGAGAGACTTCGCAGACAGGAACAGCTGATGATTAATCAATCAAAGATGGCGGCAATGGGAGAAATGATAGGATTAATCGCTCACCAATGGAGGCAGCCTCTAAATTCCATAGGGTTAAGTATTCAGGATATAAAAGACGCTTATCTCTACGGTGAACTCAACGACATATATATAAGAGATGTTGTAGATACGACAATGGACCAAATATGCTTCATGTCAAAAACTATAGACGATTTCAGAAACTTCCTCAAGCCCTCAAAAGTGAAAGTAGGTTTTAACGTTAAATCTACCATAGAGGGATTAGTCTCGATGTTTGAACTATTGTTTAGTAAAAGCGGCATTGACATCGCTATAAGAGCCGATCATGATGCAACGCTGTCAGGGTACCCCAATGAATTTAATCAGGTCATACTTAACCTCCTCAATAACTCACGAGATGCCATAATGTCTGCCGGTATTAGTAGACCAAGCCGTGGGCTGATAGAAATAGACATCAGTAATAGCCGGGAAAGAGATAAATTGTTAATTTCGGTAAAAGACAACGGCGGAGGCATTCCGGCTCAAATCATAGATAGAATATTTGAACTCTATTTTACGACAAAGGAACAAAGTGGAGGCACAGGGATTGGATTGTATATGTCAAAAGTAGTCATAGAGGAGAGTTTAGGTGGTAGAATATATGCAAAGAACGCTGAAAATGGGGCGATTTTTATCTTAGAATTTAATATATGAATCGGGGCAGATCATTTTATTACGTGCTGGAGCACCCGTGCAGCGTGATGTCAGAGGTGACAGTGATGCACACTATATTTGCCGTATTTATTGTGCTTATGCTTAGTCTGGGCGTTGCAGGCGCGGAGGACTCAGCCAGCGCATACACTGACCCCGTTACCGGTATGGAGTTCGTAAAGGTTCAGGATGGCTTATATATGGGTAAATATGAGGTGACAAACGCTCAGTTTAAAAAGTTTAGACCCGCTCATAACCTCAAAAAATACACCCATAATGGGCATTCCTTTGATGGCGATAATCAGCCCGTTGTGTACGTATCGCAAAGTGACGCGTTTTTATTTGGAGATTGGCTGTCACGCAAGACCGGAATGAAATACAGATTGCCTGAGGAGAACGAGTGGGAGCGCGCCTGTAAGGAAGGCGGCGACACAGAGACATACTGGGATGATGATCGGGATGCCTGTCTCTATGCCAATGTCTGTGATAAGACATGTAAACGGGCATTTGGTTTCAAGAGCGAAACGTTTGACTGCGACGACGGCTTTGCCGTGACCTCACCGGTAGGCCGCAAGAAGCCAAACAAATTTGGGTTATATGATATGTTAGGTAACGTATGGGAATGGACAAATACGTGGAAAGTCATCAGCCGTGACGTTGGCGTCATGGAAGGCGGCAGCTGGTTAGACGAGCCAGCGGGCTTTGGCTGTTCAAACTCTACGATGGCCCCAACCAGTTTAAAGGACAACAACATAGGCTTTCGTCTCGTCCTTGAGAAGTAATATTGCAAAATGACCGTCTGAGGCAGCCCCTTCCAGAATTGACAAACCCGACTGGCTCACGGTAGTCTATCTGCATGGTAAAAAGGTTTCTT
>JADFXZ010000109.1 GCA_015233265.1 Nitrospirota bacterium | reverse complement strand
ATTGCCGCTGACCCGGATGGCAGGCCCCTCTATGCCCCATATCCGCTTAGAATTACTATCCCAGCAATGGCGGTAGGCCATATGTTTATTTTGTGCATCATCGAGGGCATGGTGACGATGCTGCTGATTAGGTATTTTCAGAAACATAATCCGGACGCCATAAAGGACTTGGGTGGTTAACAGATGATGATTCGCAGAAGATTGCGTACGATAATTATACGCCTTGACAAGTTTAGAATGGTTTATGTAAAGTTATGATAATGCTTATCATTATTATTAAACCAGATCAACGTTGAAATGTCGACGGCTGAGCTAAAAGAGGCACGGGAGATATTCATCGAATGTCTCAAATCACGCGGCCTGCGCTACACAACCCAGAGGGAGGCCATACTAGAGACTTTTCTCTCGTCCGTGAAACATCTGACCGTCGAGGATTTATACAATATCGTCAGACAAAGGCATGTGGACATTGGATATGCCACAGTTCATCGCAACATGAAATTTCTCGTAGAATGCAGCATTGCGGATGAGATAAAGATAGGCAACGACAAGGCAAGATTCGAGAAGCACTTTGGCCAAGACCACCATGACCATCTCATCTGCCTGAAGTGCGGGGTGTTTATCGAGGTGCACGACAGTACAATTGAAATGCTTCAGAATAAGCTGGCCGCGGACAACGAATTTATCCCGCAGCGGCATAAGCTGGAGATTTATGGGATTTGCAGACAATGCAGATAATTGTTTTTGTCTTTAAGATGATAATGAATATCATTGCTTATATAAGTCAGCTCGTAACCATCAGGGTATTCCGCCCTGATATAGAAGTATGTAGTGTTATCAGGAGGTAGTACAGATGTCTATATCAAGTTTTTATTCAGAACATAAGCGCTTTGCCTTAGTGTCAATTGCCGCTGTTGCCGCCTTGCTTAGCGCTGAGGGCGGCACAGGAATGCTTTGCACCACCACCGCTTGTGCCGCTGCGACGCAGGAGACCAAGCCGCCCTCCCTTGTGCGCCAGGGCGACAAATATCTCATACCCGAAGGCTGTTTGCTTCGCACAAGGCTTGTTGTTGAGCCGGTTGCCGTGAAAAACACCCCGCACACGATGACACTGCCGGGGTCTGTGGAAGCTGACCCGGCACGCACGAACAACATTCTGACTCCAGTTGCCGGCAAGGTGGCCCGTCTTATGATCAGCCTTGGTGACCGGGTCTCAAAGGGGCAGCCTCTTGCAATGATAGAATCTGCCGATCTGGCGCAAGCGTATGCCGATTATGATAAGGCGAGTGACAACATGGAACACGCCAAACGCACGCTTGAGCGCGCACGCGGCCTGAACAAGGCGGGTGCCGGCGCCGTCAAAGACCTTGAGCAGGCGGAAAGTGATTTTGAGCAGGCAACATTTGAACTGAGAAGGGCAGAGGCTCGCCTCAAAGAAATCGGCGTTCCCATTACGCACAAAGACGGGCCGCGCCTCCTGACTCTTACCGCGCCGACAAGCGGCAGCGTCACCGCATTGAGCGCGGCACAAGGGGCATTTGTCAATGATGTTACAGCCCCTCTTATGACAATAGCTAACCTTGACTCAGTCTGGGTCACCGCGTATGTGCCGGAGACCAGCATATCCTACGTTACGAAGGGGCAGCCCGTTGACGTATCTTTTTCGGCCTACCCCAGCCAGGTATTTCACGCAACAGTGTCGTTCGTAAACGATGTGGTCGAACCGGACACACGTCGCAATAAAGTTAGAATTGCCTTCCCCAACCCTGACAGAAAGTTCAAACCCAATATGTTTGCCAATGTCAGCTTTAAGATACCGCAAAAACCTGCGGTGTATGTGCCTAACTCTGCCTTGCTCATGAATAACGACAACACTGCGGTGTTCCTTGAAGTTGCCCCCTGGACGTTTGTCAAGCGTACGGTGGTGCCAGGATTTGGAGAAGGCGACGGTGCAAGGATTGACCAGGGCCTCAGCCCGGGAGACCGCGTCATTGTTAAAGGCGGGGTGTTAATGAATGATTAATCGAATTGTCAACATCTGCCTGCACAAGCGGTTAGTCGTAATTATGGTGGCAGTCCTACTTGGCATTTTTGGCTATTACTCGTGGACAAAGATGGCGGTAGAGGCATATCCTGAAATCGGCGATGTAACGGCGCAGGTTATCACACAGGCGCCGGGGCTGGCCTCAGAGGAGGTGGAACAGCAGATCACTATTCCATTAGAGCGCGCTTTAGCCAGCACACCCGGCCTCGATACCATGCGCTCAAGCAGCACATTTGCCCTTTCTCTTATCACACTGGTCTTTCGAGACGGCGCTGAGGACTATTGGTCGCGCCAGCGCGTCATGGAGCGTATCAGTAATGTCACACTGCCTGCGGGAATCCAGCCAGGCCTTGACCCCGTAAGCGGCCCGGTAGGTGAAATCTACCGCTATACACTTGAGTCCGATACCAAAAACCTGATGGAGCTGTCAGAAATCCAGCGTTGGATTGTTATCCCGGCACTGAAGCAGGTACCAGGCGTGGTTGAAGTAAACAATTTTGGCGGGTTCACCATGCAGTATCAGCTTGAGTTAGACCCGGCCCAACTGCTGCGCTACGGCATCGGCCTCAATGACGTGACCACGGCGATAAACAACAATAGTTCAAACGCCGGAGGCAGCCGCATATCGCGTGGCGAACAGGGCTATGTTGTGCGCGGCATCGGCATGGTGCGCACACTTAGCGACCTTGGCAATATTGTTGTCACACAGCGAAACGGCGTTCCGATTCTGGTGCGTGACCTCGGCAAGACAACATATAGCCATCAGGAGCGAGAGGGCATACTTGGCAAGGACAACAATCCTGATACCATAGAAGGCATTGTGGCTCTGCTCAAGTATCAAAATCCATCTGAAGTCCTCAAAGGCGTCCATGCCAAGGTTGTGGAGCTGACTAAGAAACTTCAACCCATGGGGGTGCGTATTGTCCCGTACATTGACAGGGACGACCTTGTCCAGGAGACAGTGCGCAAGGTCTCACGCACTGTGCTATCAGGTATAGGTCTTGTGTGCATTGTACTGATTCTGTTTCTCGGTAGCCCTCGCAGCGCCCTGATTGCGGCGGTTACCATACCATTTGCCCTTGTCGTTATCTTCATCATGATGCACATGACCAAAATGCCCGCTAACATGTTCTCGCTGGGCGCTGTGGATTTCGGTATTATCGTCAACGGCGCTGTCATAGTCACCGAGGCCATACTGCGAAGGCGCGAGGCTGACTCTGGAATTACCTTAAGTGAGCATGACGTGTTTAACACGATGACACAAGTGGCGCGCCCGATATTCTTTTCCACCCTTATAATCATCACTGCCTACCTCCCGCTGTTTTCGTTTGAGAGGGCGGAGGCCAAGCTATTTTCGCCAATGGCTTATACTGTGGGCTATGCACTCTTAGGGGCGCTCCTGTGTACTTTTACCCTGATTCCAGGCCTTACCTATATAGCCTTTCGCAAACCCAAAAAGATCTTTCAAAATCGGCCGCTTCAATGGCTTGAGAATGTCTTCAGCTCAACACTGCGGCGTATGCTTGCAACGCCGGCGCTTTCATATTTGATAGGCGCGGCTGCGCTGATAGCCGTGATAGCCCTTGGCGCAACGGCCGGCATAGAATTCCTGCCCGAACTCGATGAGGGTTCCCTGTGGCTTCAGGCACAATTGCCTACAGGGCTGTCGCTCGATAAGGCGAGTGAGATGGCCAGCGAACTGCGGCGCACATTGCTTGAATTCCCCGAGGTATCCTACGCCATTACCCAGCTTGGACGAAACGATGATGGAACAGACCCCTGGACTCCTTCCCATATCGAGGCTCCAGTCGGCCTGAAGCCTTATAGCACATGGCCTAAGGGTGATACCAGAGAGGCCTTTATTGACCGCCTTAACAACAGGTTGCAGCAACTGCCGGGGTTTTCCTCTGTCGGCGTCAGCCAGCCGATAATTGATATGGTCAACGATGCCATAGGCGGCGCGCACAGCCCGTTGGTCATTCGCATTATAGGCAACGACTTCAATGAACTACGGCGCATTGGCGGCGAAATAGTCGGGCTGCTGCGTGGAGTCAGGGGTACGGCGGAGGCGTCCATATTTCAGGAACCTCCGATTCCACAGATTGCAATCGATATAGACCGTGCGGCGGCTGCCCGCTACGGAATCAACGTTTCAGACATCACCAACCTGATTCAGACAGGGGTTGGCGGTGCCGCAGTCAGCAAGGTCTATGTGGCCGACCGCACATATGACGTTACAGTGCGGTTTTCTCAGGAGACCCGTAAAAGTCCGGAGGCGCTGGGCAATCTTCCTCTTAACACCGCCTCAGGTGCGCAAATCCTGCTTTCACAGGTTGCCAATACCAGAACACAGACCGGTGAGAGCACAATATCGCATGAGATGGGCCGCCGCAGCCTGATTGTGAAAATAGATAACAGAGACCGCGCCCTGTCCGACTACTTGAAGGAGGCCCAGCTTAAAATAGGCCAGTCGTTAAAGTTTGACCAGACTAAATATCACCTTGAGTGGGGCGGGCAATTTGAGAACCAGCGGCGCGCTCAGGCCAGATTGACGTTGATAATGGGGATTGTACTGGCCCTTATGCTCGTGTTCCTGTTCGTAGAATTTGGCAAGATGCGGCAGGCGGTATTGATACTTGGTGTGGTGCCGATGGCCACGCTTGGAGGTCTTATTACGCTTCACATCACCGGTGGGACGCTCAACGTAGCCAGCGCGGTTGGGTTCATAGCGCTGTTTGGCGTGGCTGTGCAAAACGGCATAATTATGGTTGCTAATATCAACCGCGTGCGCGACGAGGGAATGGCGCTGCATGATGCGGTAATGTCTGGGGCGGTGGAGCGTTTTCGTCCGGTGCTGATGGCCGCCACCGTGGCCAGCGTGGGGATGCTGCCAGCGGCATTGGCAACCGGAGTGGGCACGGATGTGCAGCGCGCCCTTGCCACGGTTGTTGTGGGCGGCCTTGGGCTTGCCACACTTCTGACGCTGTTTATTCTGCCCACTTACTACTTTGCCATGGAAAGATGGGTGGAGCGCCGTCAGGCAAACAAGCCGCTGTTGATGGGCCAGGAGGGCTGACTAAGAATGAATATGAAAAGAGCAATCGTTATCTTATGTATTGTACTTATGGGATGCACGGTCGGGCCTGATTTTCAACGCCCTGAGCCACCTGCCGCAGGCGGCTATACGCGGCAGCCACTACCGGTGCAGACGTCATCGGCCGCACTTGACGGGGGGCAGGCTCAGCGCTTCATAAAAGACATGGACATTCCCGGCCAATGGTGGGAGCTGTTTCACTGCAAGCCGCTTAATGACCTGATTGCTGAGGCACTAAGGGCAAATCCCGACATGCAGTCCGCAAAGGCCGCCCTTGCTGGTGCATGGGAGAATGTCTATGCACAACAGGGCGCGTTTTATCCAACCATAGACGCAAACTTTAATCCGACTCGTCAGGCTATTTCCAATCAGGTAACTAGTCCACTTTCAAGCGGCGACAATTACTACAGCCTTCATACCGCACAGGTTACGGTGGCCTATACGATGGACTTTTTTGGCGGTACCCGCAGGCAGGTGGAATCACTGGAGGCCCAGGCCAATGCTCAGCGATTTCAGCTTGAGGCAGCGTACCTGACGCTGACATCAAATGTGGTCACGGCGGCAATTACCGAGGCTGCCCTGCGCGGCCAGATTGAGGCAACCAAGAAGATAATCGGCGCTCAGAGCAAATCTCTCGATCTGATGCGACAGCAGTTTGAACTTGGCCAGATTGCCGAGGCCGACATAGCGGCTTCTGAGGCGGCTCTGGCACAAACACAGGCCACACTGCCGCCGTTGGAGAAACAACTAGCACAGCAGCGCGACTTACTAGCCCGCCTTGCTGGGCGACTTCCCAGCGAGGCACTTGAAGAGAAATTTGAACTGTCATCGCTGCAGCTGCCGCAGGAGCTTCCAGTGAGCCTTCCATCAAAACTTGTCGCGCAACGCCCGGACGTCCGCTATGCCGAGGAGCAATTGCACACAGCCAGCGCCAATATTGGTGTGAACATTGCTAACCGGCTGCCTAACATTGCCCTGAGTGCTAATTTTGGCTCCATGGCAACTCTGGGCAGCCTGTTGTTTAGCACCGGTACGAGCTTCTGGGCATTGGCCGCTAATCTGACTCAGCCAATCTTTCAGGGCGGGACACTGCTGCACAGACAGAAAGCCGCCGAGGCGGCCTATGACCAGGCGGCTGCACAGTATCGCGGCGTGGTGCTAAGCGCCTTTCAAAACGTGGCTGACACACTCTACGCAATCCAGTCCGACGCAGATGCCCTCAAGGCGGCCTCCAGAGCCGAGCGCGCCGCGGCCAAAACCCTCTCCATCGTAGAGCAGCGGCTCGAGCTTGGCGACATCAGCTATTTGGAGCTTTTAAACGCTCAACAGACATATCAGCAGGCCAATATCACCCTTGTGCAAGCCCTTGCCAATCGCTACTGCGACACGGCGGCGCTGTTTCAGGCACTTGGCGGCGGCTGGTGGCATAGAGATTTTGTATCAGATCACCAGCAATGACTCTGATGGTTTCTTATAGCAGCCACCCCGCCGCAAGCAGCTGGGATGAGTTTCATTATTAAAGAGGTTGACAGGCTATGAAAAGAAAGTTACTATGCGTTGTAGAAGCTATGGAGAAATACTCTGTCCGCAGTTGCGGATAAAACTCTCATTAATCGGGAATGGAGAGAGAGAATAATGAGTTTGAAACAAGTCAGCTCTTTAAAGCAATACAATAGAAACACAGACTTGCCGGTGCGGCAGTTAAGCAAGGAAAAGCGGTTATACTTTACCCTCATCATTGCTACGACCATACTTACCGGTGAGGTTATCGGTGGCATAGTATGCAACAGCCTGGCTCTTTTGAGTGATGCTGGGCATATGTTTACCGACGTATGTGCCCTGCTTCTTTCTCTGGTGGCTATTGTTATTTCAAAGAAACCGCCGGATTCAAGAGCGACCTATGGGTATCGCCGCTTTGGTCTGGTCGCCGCGTTAATAAACGGCATACTCTTGATTGCCATATCGATTTTCTTATTCATAGAAACCTACCGGAGATTTGTTTCCCCCCCTGTTGTGAATTCGTCTATAATGTTGTATATAGCTTTCGGTGGTTTTTTGGGAAACCTCTTTATGGCTGTAGTACTTAGCAGTCCCGCAGAGAAGGACTTAAATATCAAGACTGTTCTGTTTCATGTGATTGGAGATCTCCTTGCCTCGGCCGGTGTTGTTATTAGTGCAGTGGTTATTCATTTTACAAAATTCTACAGGGCTGACCCGATAGCCGGTTTCATAGCAAATGTTCTTATTCTTTCAGGCGGAATAAAGATAATTAAAGATACACTGTGGATATTCATGGAATTCACACCTCAGGGGTATGATATTGCGCAAATAACGGCGATGCTGATGGAGCTTCCTGACGTAGAAGGAATACATGACATGCATATCTGGTCGATTGCTGACGGTGTT
>JADFXZ010000025.1 GCA_015233265.1 Nitrospirota bacterium | reverse complement strand
GGCGGGCCAAAGACAGGAGTCTGGTACGAAAAAACATCTATTCCCTCCTTTACGAATGTCCATATGGTGATAGCGGTCTGTGTTTGGCGAAAGGCGTGCTCTTCCAATATCGGCGAGGCGATGTTTACTACCCGCACTAACACGGAACATATTAGGAGCGCTATAAACACGACCTCTGCTATCAGGCTGTGCTTGTCCCGGACGGTATCGTCGCTTATTGTCATGCCAGTGTGCGCTCTTTGAGTTTCTGCAAAGGTACGCACTTCACAGTATCGAGCCTCCTGAAATTCATACAGGCATTACATGATTCACACTCAGCCCTGTCCTTGCCTGCCATAAATTTCCGCGGCAGATCAGGCTCCCGAATCAGCGGCCTCGATAAAGAGATAAGGTCGGCATAGCCTCTTTCAAGCATTTCTTCGGCGACAATGCGGCTTCTTATGCCTCCGACGAGGATGACCGGAATACTGAGCGACATTTTAAACAGTGCCGCCGTGTCCTTAAAGTATGCCTCGTCCTCCTTGTGTAGAATCTTCGTGCGAGCTGGCCGTAGGGTAGATTCATACATGCCGCCGCTTACCTCTACAGCGTCAATGCCGAGGGCCTCAAGCCTTTGGGCAACCCTCAATGACTCATCCGGACGCAGCCCGCCGCAGCATAGGTGGTCGCTGCCGTTGATTTTAATAAATACGAGATAATCGCCTCCTACCGCCCTTCTTATGGCTTTGTAGACCTCCTCAAGAAAACGGAACCTCCTGTCTTCGTCACCGCCCCAGCTGTCAGAGCGCCTGTTTGTATGTGAGGATAGGAATTGGCTGACCAAATAGCCGTGGGCGCCGTGTATCTGCACGCCGTCGAATCCGGCGGCCTTAGCTCGCCTTGCCGCCTGCCCAAAGGCGTGTATCACTGTCCAAATCTCCTCTTCGGTGATTTCACGCGGCGTTATGTTTAATACAGGCTCGTGTACAGCGGAGGGGGCAATCGACTGTTGCCCATTAAGCATCTCCGGGTAGCACTGCCTTCCGCCGTGGGCGATTTGCAGGGCTATCCTGCCGCCAATGGCATGGACTGCCGCAGGCAGGGCGCTTAGTCCAGCGATATATTTATCGTCATATGCCGCCACCATCTGAGGCACAAATATGCCTGATGGGGCTACGGGCGCGCCTCCGGTTACTATCAGGCCGACTCCACCCCTTGCAAGCTCTTCGTAAAGGGCTATCAGCTTGGGTGTGACAAAGCCGTCGGCGTCAGCGCCCTTTTCGTATGTGGCTGAGCGCACCATCCGGTTACTTAGCGTTATGTCTTTCAGTACGTATGGTTCAAATAGCATATTTGGACCTCCTCCTTAATAGTAACCTAAAAGAGTAACAGTTAACAATATTCCGTCAATTCCGCCCCTAATTTTAAACGCAATTTATGGATTAATCATCGGAGTTCGTGATACAATATGGCAGTCAATCAACGGGCGTTGCCCGCAATCTGTAAAATATAGTCCAATTGCGGAGGTATAGATGGCCTTATTTAAGGATGCTTCTGAGTGCTGGAAAGAGATATTGTCAAATCCAAAGGAAAACGTGGGGCAGCTTTCTGAAATAGAACGTTTTGCAAGAGAAAACATGCTGCCGACAAACATAGTCTTCGGAACTTCCGGCTGGCGCGGGGAGATTGGTCTCGACTATACCTTTAATAATATGAAGATAGTCACAGAGGCAATTATTTCTATGTTTAAAGAAGGGTCCCCTGCCGTTATGGAGGCCCTCGGGGTGAAGGACTTTAAGGAAATTCAACGAAGGGGTGTAATCGTAGGGCATGACAACAGATTCTTAGGGCCGGAGTTTGCAATGGCGGCAATTGGGCTTTTAAATCGTGCAGGCATCGCGGCCTGCTACAGCGGTGAGACCACAACGCCTGAGTTTTCCTCGGCTCTTGAAGAGCTTGGCGGCGCTGCCTCCATAAACCTGACCCCTTCGCACAATCCTGCCAGATGGGCAGGGTATAAATTCAACCCATCGGACGGCGGACCAGCTGGTACTGAAATTACCACTGTCATAGAAAAGTTTGCCAACGCCATGATGGCTGACAAGCTAATAATCCCCGATGCCCCCGCTGTGGATTACAAGACTATTGACCCAATTGCCCTGTATGAGAAATTCATAAACAGGAAGAAGACGATTAACATTGATGCTATAAAGAAATTTATCTCAGACGCGGATGTGTTCATCTGCGTAGACCATGTGCATGGCTCGACACGCGGAAGACCGCAACGCCTCTTAGGTGACTTCGGGGCTAAGATTAAGTACCTCCGGCTGGAAAACGATTACCTCTTTGGAGGCATCGCCCCCGAGCCTTCATCAAAGAATATGCTGATGGTCACAGAGGCACTGGTGGCATCCAAAGCGGCACTAAAACTTGGTGTTATCATGGACCCAGACGGCGACAGAATAAGATTCACCGACGGCACTACAGAGCTGCCCATGAACGCCTTTGGGGCGCTTGCGTTTCATTTTTTCCATAAATACAAGAAACTCTCAGGGGTTGTGGCAAAATCGGTGGCAACCAGCAATTTTGTCAACGCTATAGCTGAAAAACTTGGCGTCGTCCTCAAAGAGACAATGGTGGGATTCAAAAACTTCAGGCCATTCATGCTTCCCGATGCAAAGGAGCGCGCAATTATCACATTCGAAGAGAGCGACGGCATCTCCGGCTATAACCATACGCTTGAGAAGGACGCGATGTTTGGCCTGCTCATTGCCATAGAGATGATGATGTTAACTGGAAAGTCAATCGGGGCATATTTTAAAGACGTGCAGGAGGAGTTTGGGTATTTCTACCCTGATAGGTCAGGTGTGGAGGTTGATCGCGCGCTTGTTGGTAAACCCCTTATCGAGAAACTCTCAAAGATTAAGGATACCCTCAAAATAGGCTCAACGGTCACATTCGGCAACAAGTCAAAATCCGTGAAGAACATCATAACCGTAGACGGCACTAAGGTGATCTTTGACGACGACTCGTGGCTTTTAATAAGACCATCGGGGACAGAGCCAAAGGTGCGCTTTTACATTGAGACACGCTCGGAAGACGAAAAAGACATCATGTTCAAGAAGGCCGAGGAGATTACGAAGGCGGCAATATCGGCATAACAGATACATCCAATGTGTCGTTGAGAAAAAATGACGCCATATTGTCATGCAGTTTTGACAAAATAACTGGTGCAATGTTATTTTAACAATGTACGTATTGTGGTTTTACAAACAGGGCCGCTCGCACGTTGTCGTTTAATGATTGCGGGCATCTTAGAATTAGGGACGATAGATCCTGTAGACGCACAGGCAGGGGGAGGAAAAACACATGAAGGCTGCAAGGGTGAGTTTTTATTTTGCGGTAATATCCACAGTATGTTTGTCGATGTTAATTGCCTCTGGCTTATTGTATAACGCCGCCACGGCCGCAGCAAAAGACCCGCTGCGGGGACAGCCATTCAGTGACCCCTCGAAGGTCTATGAGATGTCCCCCGAATGGGTAAAGCAAGGGATAAAATATGAATCATGGGCTGAGGGAGCAGATCTCGCCCTTGCCCTTGACCAGCAGATATATCCGGCTGTGTTGCCACTGGTCAGGGAGTTCGAGAAAAAGAACGGCCTTAAGATTGCCGTTGAAGAGGGAACTTGCGGCATAGCCGCAGGGGCAGCCTCAAAAAAGACAGTCGATATAACTGCTATGTGCTGTCCGCCGGCAGAAGCAGACCGTCTGCCCGGCCTTGCCTATCACACGATGGGGATTTCGTCGCTTGTGATTATTGTGAACAAGGAAAACCCTGTTTCAAACCTTTCGCTTGCCGATGTGCGAAAGATATACAGGGGCAAGATTCATAAATGGTCAGAGGTGAAGACCCCCGCCGGTGCCGCAGGCCCGGACACCGACATCAGGCCGGTTGTAAGGCTTCACTGTAAGACACGGCCCGGGCACTGGTGTTTGATTCTGGGAAAGGAAGACCTCTTCAGCCCCAAGGCAATGGAGGTCGGCTCTATACCCAATATGCTGTCCCAAATCGCGGCGCTCAAAGGGGCCATGGGGTATGAGACCATCTGGATGGCTAACACCTACGGGACAAAGGATAAGATCAAGTTTTTGACTATTGACGGCATCTCGCCAGAGGACGACTCAGCCGTCATCTCCGGGAAATACTCCATATACCGGACAATGAACTTCACCACATGGGATGACCCGAGGCTTGCAAAACCAAACGCGAAGAAGCTCATCGACTACATAATGTCTAACCTCGATAAGGTCGACAAGAGTTTTAAGATTATTCCAGCGCCGCTGTTACGCAAGGCCGGCTGGAAATTCACGGGCGACGAAGTTACGGGAGAGCCTGATTGACGCCTCCAATCCTTCGACAGGCTCAGGATGATTCGACAGGCTCAGCCATCCATCATACCAGCGGCTCAGCCATCCTGAGCTTGTCGAAGGATGATACGCTTATTAATTTACAACGCCTACGGCAATTAAGATAATGTTTAACAGAATTCCACTTACTTTAAAGATGGTCATAATGACTGTGGCGGCCAGCATGGTTGTCAGTGCCGTCTTAGGATATTACAGCACCAGCCGGTTGGAAGCGGCGTTAGACGAGCAGCTGAAGGAGCGCCTTGCCAGCCGCTCAAAGTCAGACCGAGTTAAATTCGACAAATATATCATCGGATTCCACCAAAGCGTGGTCATGCTGTCAAAACAAAACTCTATAGTCAATCATGTAATGGACATAAATTGGAAAAACAATAAATCGCTAATAAAGCATGACGAAATCCCGCCATGGCTGCCTGGGTCTGCCACGCTCAGATTGATGTCCGAGTTTACATACGCCGCGCTATTCGACTCGGCAGGCAATCTCAAGGAGGTATATTCCGAGGACATGGCTCCGCTTCCACCACCTATGTTAGACTCGGTATTGGCTCTTGTCCATAGGGGGCGAGATCAGTCCTTTTTAACGATGATAGACGCTGTGCCATATATAATCGCGTCGCAGACCATCACCGGAGAAAATGATCAACCACTGGCAGAATTGATGGTGGCGCACCCTTTAGACGATCAATTCCTCATCTGCATTGCAGACTCTACTGACAGTGAAAACATCATAGCCCTAATTATGGGAAAAGAGCAAACCATTATAGCAAGTAACCAACCAGATATACTGCCTTCTGGCACGTTAGTATCGTCGCTTAAAGGAAAGTATCTTTTCACGGGAAAATCATTCCTTGACTACGGAGAGGCGGAGATAAAAATAATGTTTGCCTCCCTTATTTCCACAACTACGCTTAACCAGCTGAAAAGTGAAATTACAGGAACTCAAATCAAGGTTGGGATAGCTGGAACAGCTATATTGATTTTATTCTTTACGCTGATAATGTTAATCATTACAAGGCGCATTGAGAGGTTAAGCGCAAATATTTCGAGTTTTTCGAAGGAACAGCTTGGCCTTAGTCAAAGTGAAGACGAGCAAGAGTTTAAAGGCGACCAATTGTATGTAATAGAAAAGCGATATAAAATACTTGCCGATGAGATTATCGCCTCCAGAGACCGCCTCCTGAAAAAAACACAGGAGCTCCTCGCAAGTGAACAGCGTACCCGCGCTATCGTAAACAATGTCCCCACCGGCATTATTACTACAGACATAAACGCCGCGGTTATATCTATAAATCCGGCGGCTCAAGCAATCTTTGGGTTTTCATCAGAAGAGTTCACAGGCCGGAGCTTTTTTGAATTGACCACTGACGACACCAGCCGTGTTCTGAAGTCGCTGGCCTTGACAAAGGAATTCACAACACATGAGATACGTGGAAAACGAAAGAACGGAACGTTCTTTCCAGTGGAAACTATGATGAGCTGTATGGAACTTGGCGCAGATATGATATTAATCATCATGGTCAGAGATGTCACAAAACGTAAACAATTTGAGGAGGCAATCAGGAAGGCACATGAAGAGCTTGAGGCAAAGGTAATGGAGCGCACAGCGGCGCTTACGCAAATCAATGACCAACTAACGGGGGAGATCAGACAACGCAGGTACGCAGAAGAGATAAACCAACGCCATCTCGATATACAGAGGATAATCAGCACAGCACTGGACATTGCCCTTGAGCCTATTTCTCTGGATACTCAACTTGAGCGAATCATTAATCTGATCTTATCTATTAAGTGGCTTTCTATCGAATCAAAGGGCTGTATCTTTTTGTTCAATGAAGAGACCGGGCAACTCGATATGAAGGCACAACATGGCCTCTCTGCAAAGATACTGGAGCTTTGCCATCACGTACCGTTAAATAAATGTATATGCGGACGGGCGGCGGCCCTCAAGGAGATTGTCTTTACCGACACCCTCGATGACATACACGACGTTACATATTCGACCATATCGAATCACGGTCACTACTGCGTACCTATTGCCTCGGGCAGCAATAATATCCTCGGCGTGCTCAATCTATATGTCAGGGAGGGCCATATTCGTAATGAAATAGAGGTAGAGTTTCTGCAATCGATGGCCGATACACTAGCTGGCATCATAGAGAGAAAACAGACCGAAGAGAAGCTCCGGATGTCCGAAGACCTGTTTATAAGTTTTATGAAAAACAGCCCTTTTGCCGCGTTTATGAAAGATGAGGCCGGCAAATATGTCTATGTAAACGACAATTTCAGGGATATAAGCCGCATGGAGGCAAAAGACGTTGTAGGCAAGACAGACAGGGAAATTTTCCCTCTGAAATTAGCCGATGCCTTACGTGACCACGACGCCGTGGCGTTGTCGGTCAATAAGACCATCGATATGGTAGAGGTATTTCCCCAGGATGATGGCCTGCACCAGTGGCTACTAATAAGGTTTCCAATTAAAGACCCTTCGGGGAGGCGGTTTATTGCCGGCAAGTGCATTGATACGACCGCCCATAAACGCGTGGAAGAGACACTGAAAAAAACCGAGGAAAAATACTATAATATAATAAACAGCACATCGGAGGGTTTTGTTGAGCTTAACCGCGCATATGAGATAACCAGCTGCAACGACTCCATGATAAAAATGCTTAAATCGACAAGGGAAAAGATAATCGGCAGGGATATTCAGAGCATAGTTGCCCACGAAGAGACACATGCCTTTAATAGTGCCTTGGATGAGTTATGGAAAGGAGTTGGGGTAGCGGCAACTGTAACGCTGTGCACAGATGACGGCGCGCAGCTGCACGCGCGAGTCAACGCCACTCCAGCAAAAAATGACAGGGGAAGGACGGCGGGGGCGTTTGCCCTGATTACTGATATAACCGAACTCGTAGAGGTGAAGAACTCACTCTGCCGGTACTCAGATGAGTTGAAGCGCAGCAATCAGGAGCTTCAGGACTTTGCTAGTGTCGCCTCGCACGACCTTCAGGAGCCGCTGCGAAAGATAATTGCCTTCGGAGACAGGCTGCGCGCCAAGACTGAGGGCATCCTCAGCGAAGACGCCGCAGACTACCTGCAAAGAATGCAGGGGGCGGCAAGCCGTATGCAGCGCCTCATCGAAGAGCTGCTTAATTTTTCGAGGATAACCACTCGCGCAAAACCATTCGCTCTAACTGACCTCAACGCCATTATGCAGGGCATTGTCTCTGACCTTGAGGAGCGCCTTATTCGTAGCCGCGGCAGTGTAGTGTTTGACGGCCTTCCAGTTATCGAGGCAGACGCTATGCAGATGCACCAGTTGTTTATGAATCTCGTGGCAAATGGATTAAAATTTCACGCTGAGGGTGTCGTCCCGGCTGTTACGGTGAAGCTCATAAATACTACAGATGAGTACTATGAACTGACCGTTGCCGACAATGGTATCGGCTTTGACATGAAATTTCTGGACAAGATATTTAAACCATTTCAGCGCCTGCATGGGCGCGGGCAGTATGAAGGGACAGGCATGGGATTGGCTATTTGTGATAAAATAGTGAAGCGCCACGGAGGTATGCTCAACGTAGAGAGCGCCCCAGGTGCAGGCGCGACATTTACGGTAAGGCTGCCAGCAAAAAGAGCGGCAATATAAAATGGAGGCAACAGCTTGGAAATAAATGGAAAAATAGGGGACGCCTTTCAAATTCTACATGCCGACGACGACGAGGATGACAATATCCTCATAGCCGACGCGTTTAAGGAAACCGGCGTCAACGCTAAAATTACATGGGTTGAGGATGGTGAGAAGCTGATTGAGTATTTGTCAAAAAAGGGCCATCCTGATTTGATACTCCTTGATCTGAATATGCCTAGGAAGGACGGCCTTGAGACCCTGCGGGAGATAAAATCCGATGCGGCCATGAGACCAATTCCAATAATCGCAATGACGACATCCTCCTCGAGAGATGACATCCAAGAATGCTACAATCTTGGCGTAAATTCGTATGTAAAGAAACCAGACAACTTTAGCCGCCTGATTGAAATCGCATCGATAATCTCAAAATATTGGTTTAACGCGGTCGAGCTTCCGGAAAAACCCGAAATACCGCAAGAGATAGGAAAGCTGGAGAAGAAGAAAGCCAGAGTTACTAGTGGTAAAGATAATCACTAAGTATGCAGATAAAGGATATTGATAAAACATGATAGAGATGCGCATATTACTGATTGACGACGACGAGGAGGATGTTCTCCTTGTAAGGGATTACATTAGGGAAGGGTTTAAGAACATTTCCCTGAAGATAACGGATGTGCAGACTGTGCCCGATGCGCTTGAGAGGATTCTCAGCGATAAGTTCGACATCATAATCGTTGACTATATGCTTGGGGATGCGGATGGCCTTGAGGTAATCGAAAGGGCGCGCATGGAGGGAATCACAACTCCGATTATATTCCTTACAGGGCAGGGGGACGAAGAGATAGTGCTCTCTGCGATGAAAAAGGGCGCAAAGGACTACCTTAACAAGTCTCGCATCACGTCTGAGCTTCTGTGCCACGCGATAATGAATGCGATAAGACTAGGCGAACTGCAAGCGATGCGCTTAGACGCTGAGCGTGCACTCAGGGAATCAGAGCTGAGGTACAGGACTTTAGTTGCATTTTTACCAGCCATCGTGTGCGAGATGTCCAACGACGGTGTTATTGATTTCCTCAATGACTCGGCGTATAAGATCCTGGGCATGATTCCGAAAGAACTCATCGGAAAGACATGGCGGGAGTGTTTCCTTCCTCCGGCAGACGCAAACCCGGGAGATGAGGATTTCTCTCGTAATCTCGAAAAATTCTATAACATCCTGACCCTTTGCAACATTAACAACCTCGAACTGAAGAACAAGCTGGCAGGCGTAGATAAATACATTAACTGGAACTCGACATGCCTATATAAAGACGACGGCACCCCCAATAGCATAATATGCGTTGGGACGGATGTGACCGAAGTAGCGGAGCTGCGGCAAAGGCTGCATAAGTTGTCCATAGTGGACGAGCTTACCGGACTGTATAACCGCCGTGGATTTTACGCGCTGGCCGAGCAGCAGTTTAAAATGGCTGGCCGTTATAACAAGCAGATGCTGATAGTGTTTTTAGACCTCGATGGCTTAAAACGCATAAATGACACAAGAGGCCATAGAGACGGCGACGTTATTATAAAGGCGGCGGCAGATGTATTGAAAGATACATTCAGGGAGGCGGACATTATAGGGCGCATGGGAGGAGACGAGTTCATCGTCCTCGTGACGGAAATGGGCGATGAGGCCGAGGATACTATTAAAACCCGTCTTTCCGCAAACATTGAGGCCTATAATCTGTCGCTCAGGGAAGATAACATGACATTGTCTCTAAGTACAGGCATAACCCTCTATGACCCGGAAAAACCGGTCACACTCGATGAGTTAATAGCCGCTGCGGACGCACTGATGTACAGGGACAAGGAACTCAAAAAGGCAGGGCGTGCACAACGCGCGTAAAACATCCTAAAATACCGGCAGATTTCCTCATCCCTGCTATATTATGAAAAGGAAAGGGCGTAAGCGCATAAGATGGTTTATCGAGTACTGGGCGGTGAGGCTAATTTTTTGGGCGGCTGGTGTGCTTCCCCAACGGGCTATGCACTCAATTGCCGCTGCTCTGGGCACACTGCTGTTTGCCTTCGTCCCTAAACGCAGACGCATTGCCATTGACAACATCACCCATGCCTTCCCGCAGATGCCGCCCAACGAGGTAAAAGAGACAGCCAGCAGAAGCGCTGCCTCGTTTTTTCTGACTTTTATGGAAGGCATACAATATCGCTCAATTCTTACGTCAGACGACCCAGTTAAAATAATAGGACAATTACATCCGGAACTTAATGTCCTGTTTATCAAGGCAAAGGACGCACACGACAAGGCAAATGGCTGCATATTCGTAACGCCGCATATCGGGAACTGGGAGTTACTGCCATACGTAAGCGCCGCCGTTGGGATTCCTTTGGTAGTAGTGGTCAGACCGCTTGATAACCCGCGCTTAGAGAAATTAATCTACGCCTCCCGCGCGCAAAGCGGTCAGCTGTTCATCGCAAAGACCAATGCGATGTTCACCCTGCAGGACAAGCTCAGACAGGGCAAATCCATTGGAATGCTGCCCGACCAAAGCACGGCAAAAGGGGTGGCGATACAATACTTTGCGCAGACGGCCACAGCAACGCCCATCCCCGCCATGCTTGCCGTCCTCTATAAACGCCCCATCGTAGTAATCGCCTGTTGCAGGAGATGCAAAGAAGGCGGCTTCACAGGCTACGTAGGCGACCCCATTTACCCCGCAAGTGGCTACGAAAGCGAAAAGGCAGAAATCATCAGATTAACGCAACAGACAGCACAAGAAATGGAGAAGATAATAACCCAATTCCCCGACCAATACCTCTGGATGCACAACCGCTGGAAAACATACAAGAAACAGAACCTTTGGGCAAAGGACGCATCAAAGCCATCCACTATGGTATAATAATCATGCTGGCAACACGGAATGCAGGAGCTCGAAAATGAACTGGACTGGAAGAATAAATTTTGACCCGAGTGTATGCCACAGCAAGACGAGCATAAAGGGAACTCGCGTTATGGTGTCTGTAATTCTCGATAACATGGCCGAAGGAGCAACTGAAGCGGAAATATTAAGCAGCTATTCTTTGCTAAATAGTGAAGATATTAAAGCGGCAATTGCATTACTCTTGAAGGGACTAAAGCAGAGACTTATGAAGGCAAGTCGTTTACCGGTACAGTTGTATTCTCCGTTGATTTAGAAGAAGTCGCTGGGAAGCTGGCTTATGAAGGTATTGAAACCCTAAAGTTCATAAGTATTGAAGAACATAACTAATTAAAAAACGATATATATTGACCTTAGATACCTGATGAGATGACATGAATAATAACGCCCTCGTAGCCGGTCTTGGGCAGTGCAGCCTCGATTTCTTATCCTTCGTCGATACATTTCCCGATGAGGACACCAAGTGCGAGGTCTCGCCGTGGATTATAGAAGGCGGTGGGCCGGTTGCTACCGCACTGGTGACGTTAAGCCGCCTCGGGGTTAAGACACGATTCATGGGAGTTATCGGAGACGATGAGGCAGGTGAAAAAATAGAAAAAGGTCTCATCGCCGAAGGCGTTGACATTTCATACATGCTCACAGAACAAGGCGGCGGCTCTCAGACTGCCTGCATTCTGATAAATAAAAAAACCGCCGGCAGGACGATCTTCTGGTCACGTTCTCTAAAAGGTGAATGCGCTGCGAATGAATCGTTCCTTGAAGGCGCTCAAATTCTGCACCTTGACGGCCTCATGGAAGACGCTTCGATTCATGCCGCTGAGATGGCGAAATCCCTCGGTATCCCCGTCATGCTCGATGCCGGTTCAGTGCGCCCCAAGTCACATCAACTCATCCCGCTATGTGACTATGTCGTGTGTTCGGAGAAATTCAGTGAAAAATATTCGTCCGGCGCTTCTGTCCACACAGAGACGCTCAAGCGGCTCACCGGCTTAGGCGTTAAATTTGCCGCTGTCACGCTTGGCGCTAAGGGCAGCTTAACTCATATAGATGACCGCGTGTTTTATCACCCTGCGTATGATATCTGGGCGGTAGACACCACAGGAGCCGGCGATGTATTTCACGGCGGCTGCCTCTATGGTATCTTAAACAACTGGCCGTATGAAAAAATCATTGGTTTTGCCACAGCCGTTGCAGCGATGAAATGCCTTAAGGCAGGAGGCAGGGCAGGAATCCCGCTCATATCTGACATCAACGAATTCATGTCGAAAACGCCCTTGTCTTCTTTGTGGTAGAGCTTTTATCCTAAAAACGGCAGTTAAGTGTCAAAAGCACCTGGCATAAGTGCAAAATAAAATGGTTGAGCGGGTGGTTTTTGTAGAATTAGTCTAAAAGCGCATGTGATAATAATCTTCATTTTTTCTGCAGAATTCAAATGCTCCGCATATGTTTTTAGTTTCTTGACAAAGGCCGCCAATGCTATCACAACGGCTTGCACGTCACCTGCCCTTGCGTGGGTACTTGTTATGGTAATACTGCTCTGTCCAGAATGTTTTGTTTGTTTCGCAACTGCATGAAGAAGTAGAGAGCGGCTGGAATGGCATCATGGTGTTTAGTGGGATTGGCAAGACTAACAAAGATAGACCACCAGTCGTATATGAGTGCAACGATACGGCTCATAATCCTGCAACGTTTAATCATAGAAAAAGCAGTTCACCCTGATAAACTGTGGTATCATCAGCCTTTTTCGAAAAAAAGTATTCACCTGAAAGTAGGCAAAAAGTGCTGCTCCGCAGATGCTGTAATACTTTGTAAAATAAAGATATAAGCCAGTCTTCGCTGTTTTCTACTGCTTTTTTTAGGATTATGACTCCTGTTATTTATCTTGCAAAGATAGGGTTTGCTTAACGTTTACATATAACTGGCACTACTACTCTAGTACCGGAATCGCGTTCTATGAGGCGACAAGACATTCTTTCATATCACTATTGGTTGAAGATTATGTCAATCCTTTCGTTGCAATGGTCTTAGCGAGGCATACAGATATCAGAACGACTCAGAAATATTATCATGCTACCTCTGCTAAATTAAGAAATCAGGTGAATAGCAGAGGCAAGGTGGTGAAACTTGGCAAACCAAAAACCGGAACGGAACCAGAACGGCATTAATTTTTGCAAGTTATTGATTATAAAGGATAAAAAAGTGCCGAAGGGGGGACTCGAACCCCCATAGGTTACCCCACACGCCCCTCAAACGTGCGTGTCTACCAGTTCCACCACTTCGGCCACTGACATGTATATACTACTACAGCAGCGCGGATATTTTCAATCTTTATTATTCGCGCTACTGCGCACGAGGCTTTTTCGTTGTTTCAGGTTTCTTCGCAGGGGCTGCTGGATTGCCCAACGATTGCAAATGTTTCTTAGCCTGTTCCGCCTCAGGTGACTGCGGATAGTCGTCTATGATTTGCTGGAGTATTGTTCGTGCCGGTTTCGGGTCTTTTATCTCAATAAACGACAGCGCCTGCTTTAACTTTGCACCAGGGACTTTGTCACTGTTCGGATACTTTTTTACCACCACATCGTAGCTTAAAATGGCATCCTCGTAGCTACCCTCTTTAAAGTAAGACTCACCAATCCAAAAATTTCCGTTCGAGGCTAATGAACTCGTTGGAAACTCCTTGATTACTCGATTGAACTTTTCCCTGCTGTCCTTGTATTTGCCGTTGCTGAAGTCCTTCATGGCCGCGTCATAAATTGCCTTAGGGCTTGTCTCCACCTTGGGGCTTGGCTCAGACTTAGGCTCAGATTCGTGTGCCGGCTCAGACGGGGCAGAATGAGGTGGTGGTGGCAGCGCAGTGGACGACGGTTCTTTCGATGTCGGCGGCTTCGGCACCGGCGCTGAGTCAGGGCGGGCGACTGCTATGCCCTTTTTCTGCAGGGCTGCCTCAAGGCGCTCAAGCCTTCCCTTGAGGTCATTTATATCGCCCGATACCATATCTAACTGCGATTTTAGGAGGTCGCGTTCCGCCTTTGCGTCAGCTAAGGCGCGGTCAACATAAAATTTCCTTTCCTCTACACGTCCGTACAGCTGCTGCATCTCGCGGGACATATTTGTGGACTTAGAGTTCAGGCTCTCCTGACTCTCCCTTATTGCGTTTAACATGTCAGCCTTGCCTTTTTGAGTATCAGATATCGACAGCCGTTTCTGTATGTCCGTTACATCTTCTCTTTGCTGAAGCTGTGCCCTCTTCAGTTCATTGACCTCAGCCCTTAGCCTCGCGGATTCATCCGTTGCGCACGATGCCAAGGCCAGAATGACTAGCACAGACATTATCTTTGTAGTCCTCAACACTATGTGTATTCCTCCTATTTTTGCCTGCTATTTACTAGACACAAAGTGCGCTCTTCTGTTTTTCAACCAGCACTCCTCCGCGTGTTCATTACATGCCGGTTTTTCCTTTCCAAAACTAATCGTCTCAAGCCTGTGCGCAGGCACCCCTAATGACACAAGATAGTTCCTGACCGATTGCGCACGCTGGTCGCCAAGTGCAAGGTTATACTCGTTTGTGCCCCTTTCGTCGCAGTGGCCTTCTATCAGTACGCTGACACCTGTGTTTTTCAGCAGCCAGTCAGCAATTTTTCTCATGCTTGCCTTTTCTTCTTCCGGCACATCGTACCTGTTATACGAAAAATGTATATCCTTAAACAGACTTGCCATCTGTGCACGGATTTGCTCTTCTGTCAGGGCGCCGTCTCTTATTTTATCTCTGTCTATTTTTACTACGTCGTCTCTGCCATCCTTATCCCTTTTGCTTATATCCTTTCCCTTCTTGTCGTCTGGCACTGCCACGTCTGTCGTTGCGCAGCCAGTTACGACAAGCACAAGCAGCATTAACAGCAAAAATATGTGTTTCATTTCTATACCTCCAAGTGTGTTTAATGTGACCATGAAGGGCCGAAGGCCCTTATATTTCTGGGTGATATTCTCTTTTGCCCCTCTCCGGTTGACGTCATTACATACACACCCTTTACACCGTCTCTGTCTGACGTAAAGGTTATGAGCCTGCCGTCAGGTGAAAACGATGGTTCTTCGTTATTGCCGGTGTCGGTTAACTGCTTAAAGTCTGTGCCATTGGGTTTAATCGTATAGATCTGAAATTGGCCGCCAACTCTGCCGCTAAACACTATCATATCCCCGGCTCGCGACCACTCTGGTGTGCTGTTATAATGGCCCTCAAAGGTCAGCCTCCTTGAGTCCGTCCCGTCCATACTCATTATATACAGCTGGGGAACGGTGCTCTTATCTGCCACATAAACCATAGATTTGCCATCTGGTGACACAGACGGAGACACCTCTATGTAGTCCGAATGAGTTAAACGCGTTGCCTCTTTCGAACCCAGATGAAAGCGGTAGATGTTGGGGTTTCCCTTTGAAGATGATGAAAACAGCAGGTAGTTTCCATCTGGCGTTACATCTCCTACGAGGTCGGTTGCCCCGGAGGAAAAGAGCTTTTCCTCTGAAACTGTATCGAAGTCCAGCTCATAGATGCCCCACCTTCTGTTTCGTAACGATGAGTAGTAGAGTTTCTTGCCATCAGTCGACCAATGAGGCTTCATAGTTATATCGCCTTTAGAGACTATCTTCTTTAGTCGCTGACCGTCATAGTCCATCAAATATATTGACTTTCTGTCTCCATCCTGTCCAATAAATACTATCTTTGAACTGAAATATGACTTCTGGCCGGTAAGCGCCTCATATATATCGTCGGCGATCTTATGGGCTAGCGGCCTTATGGAATCCTTTCTCGACGAGTATTTCTTTTTCAATATGTTGCTGGATTCCACAACGTCAAACACGGAGGCAACCACACTGAGCGCACCGTCTGGCTCAAGCTCGGCTGTCCCCTTTACAACGGCGTCAATGCCAAGAGGCCTCCAGTTGTCCGGACTAAATGGCGCTGTAGGGCTTTCTATAAACGCGTTCTTATTTATAAACACGAACAGACCCGTAAAATCCAGGTCGCTTCTTATTATGTCCGCCATCTCAGTACCCTCGGCAATTCCCGCAAAGTCCACTACGGCAATAGGAAGCCTCTTGAGGCCCGGCGAGTTGATGTCTATGTACAGACGTGCCTCAGTCATACTGACGTGCAGGCATACGAGTACCAGCAGAGATAGGGTGACCGCCAATACGATTTTTCTCGATAACTTAATATCCTGGTTAATGTTTGGGCTATTGATCATTGCGTAAACCTTATCCCCACCTCGTAGGCGTCAAGCGGTGGTTGGGGCATTGGTACGGATTTGTTTACCGCGCTTAGAGCAGAGCGGTCAAAAAAGCTGTTTCCCGATGATTTCTCAAGTTTCATACCCTCTATCCTTCCATCTTGCTTTATTGTAAAGACCACAATGGCCTCTAAACTCTTCTTTGCGCTCTCTGGGTATGCCCAGCGCTTCCTCACATGGGCACCCACAATATCGCTGTATTCATTGTTGACGGCATCGCCAAAACTGGGCGATGTGCTCTGGGTTGCCCCGGTTGGGCTTTGCCCCATTTTCACATCCTTTTTACCTACATCCACCACAGAATGCAGCATTGCGTGTTGTTGCAGTTTCTTCTTAGACTTCAACATGGAAATTCTGTCCTCGACACTGGTGGCATCCTTTGCTGTGTCTTTGGGTGCTTCTTTTATGGGCTGTGGCATGGGCTGTGCCGGTTGTGGTGAGGACTTCTTTGCTATTTCCGGCTTGGCATCAACTGGTTTTGGGGGTTCTTTTACTACTTTTGGGCCTTTGTCCTCCAGCGGTTTAACTGGCAGAGGTTTAGCAGGCACGGGCTTATGGGCCTCAACTTGTGGCTGTGGCTGTGGCTGCGGCGCTGGCTTTGGATTTTCTTTCATCTCATATTTCGGGGGCTTCGACGCCTCTTCTTTCACAGGGGGCAGCTCTTTTTCAGCCGGTTTATGTATAGCATGAGGCTCTCCCAAAGACGGCTCGACTGTGGGCGCCTTTATAGTGGAAACCAGCTTGACCGTGTATGGCTTTGGCAGGACGAAGCGCGGTTGATGTTTTACCGTGTACATGAATACCGCAAATACAACGGTATGCAGCAAAAACGACGCTATCGTGCTGATTTGAACGCTCGGCTGCCTCATCAAAATAACTCGTTTCCCCTTATTCTGGCAGTTGCGCTAGTTAGCAGACTTTGGTTCGGTTATCATGCCGAGTTTTTCTATCCCTGCCGCCTTAATCTCTGCCATTATCTCTATAACCTTGCCGTATGGCACGTTTTTATCCGCCTCGAGATACACATCGGGATTTACATGGCTTATCGCCTTGAGTTTATTCACAAGTGAGTCCATCGTGTGCTTTTCCTTGTTGAGATATATCTCGCCATCCTTTTTTATAGAAATCGTAAAGCGTTCCTCTTTGCTCAGGGCAGCCCCTTTAGTCTTTGGCAGGTCTATGTCCAGCCCCTGTTTCATCAGCGGGGCGGTTACCATAAAGATTATCAGCAAAACCAACATAACGTCCACAAGAGGGGTTACGTTGATTTCTGACATCACGCTTCTGTTTTTTTCTACTTTCACTTCCTTCTTGGTTCGTTCATTATGTTGGCAAAAAAGGCTATGAGGTCTTCCGAGAAGTCATCCATCTCTATCATCAATCGTTTTGCCATGCTTAAATAATAGTTGTAGAAAATGACAGCCGGTATCGCAGCGGCAAGCCCCGCCGCCGTAGTTATCAACGCCTCTGCGATGCCGGGGGCAACAACCGCAAGGGATGCAGACCCGGCCGCCCCTATTCCTCTAAAGGCATTCATAATGCCCCACACTGTCCCAAACAGCCCTACAAAAGGTGTCGAGGAACCGGTTGTGGCAAGAAAATTCAGATAACTTTCAAGACGTGCACTCTCAAGCGCCCCATACCTGTTGAGCGCCCTTCTTACGTCGCCGATATCGCTTAGTGTGTTGTCCTCATATACGGCAGTGTATATATTTGCAAGTGGGCTTATCTCACAAGCCTTTGCCAGCTTGTTAAGCCCGCCTGGCTCCCTTCCAGCCCGGAAATACTTGAGGAAATCAAGGGACTCGCGCCTTGCCTTCGAGAAATACCTCCACTTGTAGAAGATAATGCCCCACGACACCACTGAAAAAATCAGGAGCATTGACAGCACGCCCTTGACTACATACCCAGCCTGGAGTATCAGGTTAACTGCTGTATAATCCATATAGCCCCATAAGTTGTTCTAGCATAGCAGTTGGCTGCCGCAAAAGTCAATCACCTAATTTTAGTTTTGACTTGATAATGCCACACATGCCACAAATCATTGACTCATCTGTCTGATTACGCCCAAGCAGGTATGACACATTAAACCCAGCTATGCGTTATGCCCCGCTTACTGCCTG
>JADFXZ010000108.1 GCA_015233265.1 Nitrospirota bacterium | reverse complement strand
GCCCTTTAAAGCCCCGGGCAGGCGCCCGAAGATGGCCGCGGCAGACCGTCAGCCCCCGGCCGCAAATGACCCGCCTATCAACTTGGGCAAGCAAAACGACGGCCCTGTTTTTTTCTCGGAAGGAGAGAAAAGCCCTGCGGCAGTCTGTAAAAACGCCTTAGCAGAGGCAAAAAAGCAGGCGCGAGACATTTTAATCCTCGACACAGCTGGACGCCTTCACATTGCCGAAGATTTAATGAAGGAACTCAAGGCTGTTAAAGACGCCGTCAACCCTGACGAGAGTCTCTTCGTCGCAGATGCCATGACCGGTCAGGACGCCGTGAATATCGCTAAAACCTTCAACGAGCAAATCGGCATAGACGGCATTATCCTTACGAAAATGGACGGCGACGCGCGCGGCGGCGCGGCCCTCTCTATAAGAGAAGTCACCGGAAGGCCGATTAAGTTCATCGGCACGGGCGAAAAAATCGAGATGCTTGAGCCATTCCATCCCGAACGTGCGGCTTCAAGAATACTCGGCATGGGAGATGTGCTGAGTTTTATCGAAAAGGCTCAGCAGTCGTTTGACGAGAAAGAGGCACTGACCCTTCAAAACAAACTGACCACAGACTCCTTTACGCTTGACGACCTCCGGGAACAGCTAAAGAAGATACGCTCGATGGGGCCGATACAAAATCTCCTGAACATGATACCCGGCTTTAACCGCATGAAAGGCGTCGAGGTTGACGAAAGTCAATTCGTAAAGGTAGAGGCAATGATTTCCTCGATGACAAGAAAAGAGAGAAATAATCCTCAGATATTAAACGGCAGTAGAAAGCTGCGCATCTCGGCGGGAAGCGGCACAACTGTGGCAGACATTAACCGCCTCTTAAAACAGTACAAGGACATGAAAAAAATGATGAAGGCCTTCAAAAATAAAAAGGGCTTCAGAATACCGGATATAATGCCTTTTTGACAAATAAATCTTTACATTAAGACAATGTTATATTAAAATAAAACTAATACGCATGGAGGGACTACATTGGTAAAAATCAGACTGACACGCATGGGTTGTCACAAAAGGCCTTTTTATAGAGTAATTGTCGCAGACTCCAGAGAAAGAAGAGACGGGCGCTTTCTGGAGATCATAGGAAGCTATAACCCGTTGACAGAGCCATCGGAGATCAAAATCGACCTTGAAAAGGCAAAGAAGTGGCTTGGACAGGGTGCTCAACCAACCGATACTGCAAGAAAACTTTTGCAAAAGGCTGGCTTACAACTTCAATCGGCCTAACGAACTCGACCGGGGGGGTGTTTCGTGATGAGAAACTTGGTGGAAGTTATTGCAAGGGCATTGCTCGACAAACCCGAAGACCTGAGTGTGCAGGAAGTCGATGGCAAAAAGACCACCATCTTTGAGTTGACAGTGGCAGCGGCTGACCTTGGAAAGGTAATAGGCAAGCAAGGAAAGACAGCGCGGACGATGAGGACAATGCTATCAGCTTCAGGGACAAAAATAGGTAAACGCACGAGCTTAGAGATTCTGCAACAGCAAACGGCGGCAAGTGAATAGTCTTTAAGGGGCAGCGTTTGAGCGGCGTGTGCCCTTTATCAATTTTTTTACTTAAAAGGTAAAAACATGTTAATTGGCAGAATTATAAAACCATGGGGCGTCAAAGGAGAGCTCAAGGCACAGCTTATTGGCATCTCTGAGGAGACCCTCATGTCTGTCGACGATGTCACACTGTCTGGCAGTGGTCATTCGTTTCACATAACATCGAAGAAATTCCGGCCAGACTGCGTAGTCCTCAAATTCGACGGCATAGACTCACCCGAAGAGGCCATCCGTTTCAACGGCATGTCGATGGAGGCGGAGGGTGTTGAGCTTCCCCCTCTCGAGGAAGGCCAATACTACATAGACGACATAATCGGCCTCGATGTTGTCTCAGCTGACGGGCAGACTCTTGGCAAGGTGTCAGACGTACAGTCCTACCCCGCAAACGATTGCTATGTCTTGCAGTACAACGGCAGGGAATGCCTCATACCGGCCATTGCCGAAGTGGTAAAAGAGATAAACATAGAGGGCGGTTACATGAAAATTGAGATCATGGAGGGTCTTTTAGGGTGAAGTTCGATGTGCTTACGATTTTCCCCAGAATGATTGACTTTTATATAACGCAAAGCATTATAAAGAGGGCAATTGAGCGCGGCCTTATAGAGGTAGAGCTTACGAATATACGAGATTTTACGGCGGATAAGCACTTAAGCGTCGATGACTATCCTTTTGGAGGGGGCCCGGGGATGGTGATGAGGATAGACCCTCTCTACAATGCCCTCACCCACGTAAAAGGCACTCAAATCAAGCACACTGTACTGCTTTCGCCTGAGGGTACGGCGTTTGACCAGGACAAGGCCCATGAGTTATCCCAGATGAAAGACGGCGTCGTACTGATTTGCGGCAGGTACGAAGGTGGGGATGAGAGAATTAATCTCTTGATAGACGAGGAAATCTCCATAGGGGATTATATATTAACTGGCGGAGAACTGCCCGCTTTAGTTATAATAGACGCGGTTGCGCGCCTGGTGCCAGGTGTATTGGGTGATGAGCGCTCAAATATAGAGGAGTCCTTTACGAGCGGGCTTCTGGATTATCCACATTACACGCGCCCGGCTGAGTTTATGGGCATGAGGGTGCCGGAGGTCTTGATGGGCGGCAACCATAAGGAGATAGAAAAGTGGCGAAGACGGCAGGCACTCAAAAGGACGATGTCGAAAAGGCCTGAGCTAATAGATGACGCGATACTCACAGCAGATGATTATAAAATAATGGAACAACTCAAGGAGGAAGTATGAATTTAGTAACGGCACTCGAGGAAAATTTCAGAAAGGAGATCCCGGCCTTTAGCATAGGCGACACCGTTAAGATACATGTGCGCGTTGTAGAAGGCGACAAAGAGAGGATACAGCCGTATGAGGGTATAGTAATAGCGCGCAAGGGGGCAGGGGTGCGCGAGATGGTTACAGTGAGGAAGATGTCCTTTGGCGTCGGTGTTGAGAGGATTTTCCCGATTCACTCACCAATAATAAAGCAAATCGATGTCGTAAGACGAGGCGACGTCAGAAAGGCCAAGCTCTACTACATCAGGCATAAAAAGGGTAAGGACGCTAAAATTAAGGAAAAGGCGCGCGAATTTAAAAAGACCACCGCATGACAACTCTATGACAACGGGCCTCTATGCCTTCGACGAGCAACATCGCGGGGCTGTCGTTAAGCTGATTGCCGGTGTAGACGAGGCTGGCCGGGGGCCGCTTGCAGGCCCTGTGGTTGCCGCCGCGGTAGTGCTTAACCCGGCCCATGAGATTGACGGAGTAGATGACTCAAAAAAACTCACTGCCGCCTATAGGCATCGCCTGTTCTATGAAATATTGTATAATGCGCTCTCTATAGGCATTGGCATTGTAGAGGCCCCGGAGATAGACAGGATTAATATATTAAACGCAACGAAGTCTGCCAAGACAGAGGCCGTATCAGATCTCAACATCCGGCCAGACATGCTGCTTATAGATGCCCTTACGCTGCCCGCGGTTGCCTGCAGCCAAGCCGCCATCATCAAGGGCGACACTAAGAGTGCGTCCATTGCCGCGGCCTCGATAATTGCCAAACACTTGCGCGACTCTATAATGGCCTCGGTTCATGAGCAATATCCACAGTACAATTTCATTGCTCACAAGGGCTACGGCACTAAAGAACATATGGAAAGGCTTGAGGCCTATGGCCCCTGCGCTGCTCACAGGAAGACCTTCTCTCCGGTATCTGTCCTGAGACTCAGGTTTCAGTAAGGCGCACGCTTGTCGAATAAGCTGGTATCATAGCTTATGATTGTCCTGGTTACACTCTCAGCGCTGCCAATAGGGTTTTACTATTTTTTCGTACTTAAATACGGCAGCAACATCCCTATCTCCGACGATTTTGAGGCCGTCCTCGATTTCCTGAATCACTATTACGAGGTCTCTGCTTTCCATGACAGGGTTGCCCTTATCTTCTCTCAACACAACGAACACAGAATCGTCCTCACTCGGCTGGTCGTCCTTGCGCAACACTATCTGCTGCGCACAATCAACTTTAAGACACTCCTGATGATTGGCAATATAGGCATTATTGGCATCTTAATAGTCATCTATTTATCGCATAACAGGCGCAATCCTCTCTGGTTTACACCGGTCATCTTCATACTTTTTGAGCCGCAGTATTTCGGCGCTATTTTTTTTGCTATGTGCTCAATTCAAACCTTTTATGCGCTGTTATTTGCCTTTACGGCACTGAGTTATCTGTCCAGAGACGCTTCCAAATATTTTATTTTAGCGGCAGTACTTGCCACAATCTCAACATTTACAAGTGGTAACGGTATACTGTGTTTTGTCGCCGGGGTAGTGCCGCTGTTAACACACAAAAGGTTTAAACTCCTGATAATCTGGATTTTAATCATGGTCATAAATTGCCTGATTTATTTCCATGGCTATAGCCAGCCGCTAAACCATCCAAGTATAATCAAGACACTGACAACGCAACCAACAGCCGCCGCCGTTTATTTTATCATGCTCTTAGGCAATATCCTCTACATTCCTTCCAAAATGGATACCTTAGAGACATTCTCACCGGCGCTTTACCTGCCGCTAACACTGGGGGCGTTGATATTTGCCTTTTTCATTTTTCTCTCGATAAGAAAATATTACCTGCGCAATACCTCTCTTTATTCGTTTTTTGTCTTTATTTTACTATCTGAGGCGGTCACAGCTGCCGCAAGGAGCGGTCTTGGCCTTACCAATGCCCTCACAACGCGCTATATAATCATGTCAGCTCTGCTCCTTATTATCTGCTACCTTGCCCTCATCGAAACACTTGAGCCTGAAACGGTTCAAAAATTCTTTTACGTGGGGTTGGCCGCCGCAATCGTGTTTAACTGTACAGCGTTTTACCTGAATTATGAAAAAATCTCAACCCTGCGCACATTGCTTAAACGGGGATTCCTCTATTTCCAAGTCAATAAAGACCGGGGCCTGGCCCATCCCGACCAGATTAAGGCACGCATGATTCTACTGCGTGCTATAGACATGGGATACTACCGTGTGCCTGAGCTTAGTAACTCAGATTAATCTGACAACTCAAGTGTTAATGTCTGACCAGACCTTATGCCTGACAACGAACTCGGCACAGCTGTCCCTTGTTTGACGAAAAGCTCAAGATAGCCGTCGCTGTTGATGAGGGCATGGAGCTGCCCTTGCTGCCCCTGCGCATAATTTTCTTTAAGCGACACAAGGCGTCCCTCCAACTTAAAGCCGCAGCCGGTGATAAACTCAGCCGTGATATTGGTGATGACATTGCCAAATCTGTCTATGTAGAGGACTTCACCGGTTATCGAGCTGACTGCCGTTTTTGACGGAGGCGTGATGTCAAAGAAATTATAATCGCTGACAGGCGGGCCAACCTCTTGGGGGCGCATCCCCAGAGAAATCAACGCCGCCGTGGGGGCAAATACATCGCGCCCATGGAATGTTGCCCCGGTTGGATTGCGGTAACAGCGCGGCTCAGTGATGTGATAGACCGTAGTAGTCTTGATCTCGGAAAATATTACGCTGAAAATCCCGTTGTCAGGCCCTATAAAGCGGTATTTCCCGCCGTCGACGACAATCCCCCGACGGCTTGAGCCAACGCCAGGGTCGACGACAGCTACATGAATAGTCCCAGCGGGGAAATACTTGTAACTCATCCCTAGGGCAACCGCCCCATGCCTGATATTAAACGGCTCTATCGAGTGTGTCATATCGACTATGTTGATCTGAGGATTAATTGACAACATGACGCCCTTCATTTGGGCAATAAATGTATCGACAAGGCCAAAATCTGTCATAAGAGTCGCTGTTAACATATAATCCCCCCTACCAGTGTATTGATGTCGTCTATTTTATGTCTTTCCATATAGTCCTTAATACCACCTAGTATTTCGAGGCATGCGGCAGGGTTTACGAAATTCGCCGTCCCAACGGCAATGGCGCTTGCCCCTGCCAGGATAAATTCAACCGCGTCAGTGCCGGTCATTATCCCGCCCATGCCTATGATGGGGATTTTTACCGCCCTTGCCGCCTGATATACCATCCTCACAGCAATTGGTCTTATGGCAGGCCCGGAAAGTCCGCCAACAATGTTTGAAAGCCGCGGGCGGCGTGTCTCTATGTCAACAGCCATGCCTGTGATGGTGTTGATTACTGACAGTGCATCGGCGCCGCCGTTTTCACCGGCCACTGCCATCCCGGCAATTGACGCTACGTTTGGCGAGAGCTTTACTATCAACGGCAGCTTAGTTGCCGCGCGGGCAGCCGCCACCACCTTTTCAGTGAGCGCCGGGTCAGTGCCAAAGGCAATCCATCCGGCATGCTTATTAGGACATGAGATGTTCATCTCGAGGGCTGCTACCCCATCTGCTGCGCTGAGGGCAGCGGCGGCCTCGGCGTATTCCTCTATAGTGTCGCCAAAGAAATTCGCTATTATCTTCGTGTCATACTGTCTTAGTTGCGGGAGTTTATCTTTTATGAAGGCATCGATGCCAATGTTCTGCAGACCAATGGCGTTGAGCATCCCGCACGGGGTCTCCCAGATGCGCCCGGGTGCGTTGCCCTCAGCAGGGCGCGGGGACAGACCCTTAACCGTTATCGCGCCAATCTGATTAAGGTCAAAAAACTCCGCATATTCCACCCCATAGCCAAACGTGCCCGAGGCCGTTATGACGGGGTTTTTAAGCTGAATGCCGCCAATGTTGACACTTAAGTTCACTACCACCCTACCCGTCCCAAATAATCTCTTTAAGATTAAAGACCGGCCCGTCCTTACATACCATCTGCAGGCCGGACGTAGTCTGCACCGCGCAACCCAGACACGTCCCCACGCCGCAGGCCATTGGTGTCTCCAGAGATACATAAATCTCAGCGTCAAGGTTCATTTTAGCCATTGCCTTATACATGCCATGCGGGCCGCAGGCGTAAATCTTTATCTTGCCGCTGTAAGATTGCCTGAGTTGATAAATATGCGTTTCTAATAATTCAAGAACACTGCCCTTGTCTCCAATTGAGCCGTCGTCGCATGCTATGTGCATATTACCTTTAGTGTATTTGAACCATTCAATGTCTGGCATCTGGTCCTTAGTTCTGACACCATAAAAAAACTTCTCACCCTTATACACCTTGGTAAGACCTAAAACAGAGGCTATGCCGATACCTCCGGCTGCGACGAGGAGTTTCTCATCCCCTGAAACCGGTGGAAAACCCCGCCCAAGCGGACCGATAACACTTAATCTCGTCCCAACGGCAAGGCGCTTTAGAATATTCGTACCCTTCCCTATCGCGTCTATGACAAACACGAGAGAACCATTTGGATGCTTCCCTCCATGTTTATTATATGAAAGGAAACTAAATGGCCTCAAAAGCAGCGGGTCAATGGAATCCCCCGGCTTAATCATAAAAAACTGCCCTACTTGCGTGTCACATATGGCAACATCGGGAGTAACTTCCAGACTAAAATACCTG
>JADFXZ010000296.1 GCA_015233265.1 Nitrospirota bacterium | reverse complement strand
GGAATAAACTAACCGTGTATATGAAAAAACTATTCGGAGTTGTCATGTTGCCGCCAAGATATATAATGGCGCGCGGGGAAATATTAATGTCTTATAAGGATATGTCGGGTATCGAATTTGATATTTCATCCTCTGGAAGGGGATTTCAACAGACCTTGCTATTGATAGCATATCTTTATTCAAACCCTAAGACAGTCCTTCTTCTCGATGAACCAGACGCACATCTCGAGACACTACGACAACGCCAGATTTATCAGACTCTCATAGAGGTTTCCAAAGAAACTGGCTCTCAAATAATAATCGCAAGTCATTCAGAGATTATCATGAGAGAGGCTGCAGATCGTGACCTTGTGATAGCCTTTTTGGGAAAGAACCCTCACAGCATTAATGGCAGATACCGCCAATTGTCGAAATCCCTCTCAGATATTCCGTTTGACAATTACTACCTTGCAGAGCAAACAGGCTGGGTATTATACTTAGAAGGTTCGACCGATTTAGCGATACTCAGAGAGTTTGCTAAAACGCTTGGGCATGAAGCGGAGAGATACCTTGAGCGGCCATTTATTCGTTACGAAGGTAACGTAGAGGCAAAGGTCAAAGAGCATTTCTACGGCCTTCGTGAAACAAAAGGTGACCTCGTAGGGATAGCAATATATGATAATTTAGGCAAAGAGCTTAAAAGTGATAACCAATTGCTACAGATAATGTGGAAGAAAAACGAGATAGAAAACTATCTTTGTACAAAGGAAACCCTACTCGAATATGCGCTATTCGGACACTCTGACTGTATTAACGTTCCGGATAGTTCGGAAATTCAAAGAAGAGTAACCGCGATGGAAGAATCCATTAATGAAATTGCCACAGCGTTAAAAACGATTAAAGATCAAGACATATGGTCGCCGGCGTTGAAGGCGTCTGACAATGTGTTGATACCACTATTTAAAGTCTATTTCAAAAAAATATCGCAGTACAATATCTTGAACAAAAGTGACTACTACATTCTCGCACGTCACGTTCCAAAAGAATCAATCGACCTTGAGGCTATCGAAAAATTGGACGCAATAGTCGAAACCGCAAAAAAGGTGGAAGCCCCTTGAGACACAAACTCTTTATCTTTGCCCCTGTATCTTCCTCCGATAAGCGCTGAACATTATCAATGCGGCAACAAGCACCGAAGACGATGCTATAAACACCCTGCCAAGCCCCATGTCTGCGGCCACTATCCCACAGACGAGCGGTCCGGTTGTGTGGCCTATGTCCATAACCGAGGCAAACACTCCCATCGATGAGCTTAACTGCTCCTTGCGGCTGAGATCTGCTATCAGCGCCGAGGTGGCCGAGGTTACTACTGCAATGCCGAGGCCAAACAGTACGCTGATTACTATGCCAATGATAATGTTGTATGCGAAGTAGATAAGTCCCATAAATATGGCACATATGGCAAGCCCAACAATTATCTGATTTATGCGGCCATACTTATCGGACATCCTGCCCATGGCTGGCTTAGTCAGCGCCACTGCGATTATCTGGGCCGAGAGCACCGCGCCGGTTTCATATGGCCCAAGCCCCTTCGCTTTAAAATGTAATGGCAAAAACGTCTCAAACGTTCCATATGAAAACAGTACGGCGGCCTCAACCCCTGCTGTGATGAGTATTGCCCGCTGCGACAATAAAGCCCGCAACGCCCCAGCCACATCGCCGCCCTGAGAGTTGCTATTTGATTTAATAGGTTGCATGGCATCATCAGGCAGTCGTAGAATAAATATTGTTGCAATCAAACCGACAGCCGCACACATGACATATACGGTATTAAAACCGCTTCGCGGGGCAGATGCCCAAAGACCGATGACCGCCCCTCCAATAATTGGCGCAATAAACCTCCCCAATAGAGTCGCACTTGAGAACGTCCCTAAGCGCTGCCCTTTTCTGTCAGCATTGAGTTTTGATATTACAGACATCGACACAGGGATGAATATCGCTGTGGCAAGCCCGTGGTAGAATCTGACAATCGACAGATAAAAGACACTGCAAGCAAGCAAGTACAACAGCGGGGCTGTGATAAAAATAACAGCCGCCACTACAAGCATCCTCCTGCTGCCGTATCTGTCGGCAAGTACACCGGCAGGAATGCTGCACAATATACCGGCAAGCGGCGATATTGAGGCTATGACGCCTATGCCCGCAGACCCAACTCCCAGATACGCAGTATAAAGAGGCAACACCGGACTTTTTGCCATCGTAGTGCTGAATATGGCAAAAAGCCCTGAAATACAGAGAATCCTATAAGCAGACATGATGGGGAACTACCCTTGCCGAGATCAACCGGGGCAGCCTAATTTGTAAACACTCTGTTTGATGGATCTCTGTATATGTCCGGTTTTGTCCTCCCATGATTTTGTTTGCCGTGATTGCCGGGATGTCCTTCTGAGAGCTGCCCCTTGTAATCCTGAGAATGCTGTCTGTGCAGGTTCCAATTAGATATATACGCATTGG
>JADFXZ010000295.1 GCA_015233265.1 Nitrospirota bacterium | reverse complement strand
GTGTCTCCATAGGGCAGCTGCAAGTACGTGTATTTCCCCTGCAGGGTGGTATAAGAGACCTCTCAATCAAAGATGACCATGGCAACCAGATAGTTAAACTCAAATCGGCAACGGCCTACCTCAGGATACTTCCACTTTTGTTTAAGCAGATCACTATCCAAAAACTCTACATCGACACACTCTATTTGGATGCTGACAGCATACAAATAGACGAATTAGTAAAGAAACTAAACAAAGATCAGAAATCTAAAGCCCCCCCCTACGGCAATCGAGATTGTATCGCTTGACATAAAACAATGCCAGATAAAATTCCGTGACGCCGGACGCTTCTACTTAGTCTCCATGGCCGAGATGAAGGGCCAGCTCACCGCTCGTGAAATATGGGCAAGGCTGTCAGATATTGCCTTTGACGCAAGCGTTCTCAAGCATAATCCCGCCGATACGCCGCGCATCAACTCTATCACGTTTAAGGCGCTTCATACACCGGCAACTGCCAAAAACTTGGAAGCCTACCAGATTGGCCTCCTTTCCATTATGGCCGACGGGGCTGAAATCAGGGCAAAAGGTGACATTAAGGGCAATAAAATAGAACTCGACACAAAGGCCAATATAAAATTTGACTATCTCAAGCGAATCCTCGGTCTGAGGCAATCAGGTGACGGTGAGGTAAAGCTCTCCGGAGTGCTTGGCTGGGATGGAGTTCAGCCAATGCTCGATGTCTCTGTAGAGGGGAAAATCCATGTCGAGACCCTGCTTGAGATAATCGGGGAGAGAGAACCCATATTCGGCGAGACTGATTTCAAAGGTAAAATCGCAGGCAAGCTAAAGACCATGCGGGCAACCGGGCAGGCGCATATGAAAAAAGGCGGGTTTTACGGCGTTGAGGTTGACACGCTTTCATGCGGCATTGTCTACGAAGACTCAAAACTGACATTCAAGGACGGTAAGGCTACTCTCTATAATGGTCGGGCAACACACGCCGAGGCGGTGCTCAACATGCCCAAAGTAAACTACTTTACGCTGAATGTCGACGTAGAGGACATAGACAGTCCTCCGGTATTTAAACTAATACAGTGGGACCCTGGTGTCTCAGCGGGAAAGGTCACAGGACATCTTGAATCTGCGGGACTACTGTTTAGCCCAGATGCAAAGTTTCAATATGTCCGGGTCAATAAAAGCCCTGCTTCAGCCCTGAATGTTATCGAAAGGCTGAATGAGATCACAGGAAGCGTCTCAGTTCGCGGTGACAATGTGACAATTCACGAAACCAATATGAAAACCCCACTTACTGAGGGCAAAATAAGCGGCACCCTGAACACCAAGACCGATGTGCTGAACTTAGCGGGGGGTGTAAGGACAAAAGACGCGGCGGATTTACTGCGGCCATACAGCGAAGACCTCCGCGGCCCGGGCACATATGAGGGTAATATCACAGGGACAGGGAAAAACCCGCTGATAATCGGTTCGGTGAGTTTATCAAACGGCACCCTGTTTGACATCGGCTTCGTTAGCTCGAAATCTCAGATCAGATACGTCAAAGAGCGCCTCCAAATTGAAGATGGCACAGCTGCCCTAAACACAGGTTCCTGTACATACAACGGTGTGGCTGTAATGAAAAACCCCAAGCATATCTTTGATTTGAGTAATCCTCAACTGTCCATATCTATAAACGCAAAAGATGTGGCAATTAAGGAACTGGCAAAAAAACATCCAACTACGACGATGGCGGAGGGTTTGATAAACTCATCGTTTAAGATTACTGGGACTCCGCAGAGGCTGCGCTTTGACGGAGACCTTAATATCCCCGTTTTGAGCGCCTCAAAGACCAATCTTGGCAGGCTTGCCTCGTCGTTTATATATGAGGCAGATTTGATAAAGCTTGGAAATCTAACGCTGACAAAAGGTGGCTCAACGGTAACAGCTGATATGAATATATCGAAAAAGGGCAAGGCATGGCATGATGTAAAGGCATTTTCTTACAATGTAAAATCCAGAGGCTGCGCGATAAACACCAAGGATACCCCTTATGCGGCGCTGTTGGCTGAATACGGCGTTGACGGGGGATTTGACTGTGCCTTTAGCGGCGAGGGAAGTCTTAACGTGCCGTCGCTTTCATTTAGCGCCAGTACAAAGGGGCTAAGGATAAAGGGTGTTAATGTTGGGGCGGCGGCCATAAAGGGGACTTTGAAAAAGGATGACGTTGTGATGTCAGGCAGTTTTCTCGATGGCAAGGCGGCGGCAGAGGGCAGGGTCTCGCTGTCAAAGGCAATGCCATGGTCAGCTGCCATTACGCTGAAAAAAGGGGGATGCGAGTCACTCTCTGCGTCTCTTATGAAGAACATGCCGCCGGATGTAAAAATATCCTCTGAGGGTGTGGCTGTGCTCTCAGGCACAAGGGACACCATTGCGGGCAATATTACACTTTCAGCGTTAAATCTCTCAGCCGGGGATTTCACTTTTTCCAACACAGCCCCGGTTGCCGTTGCCATCAATGGCAGGGCTATAAC
>JADFXZ010000294.1 GCA_015233265.1 Nitrospirota bacterium | reverse complement strand
TCAAAAAACTCAGCTTCTACCGCATGTGCTTGATGGAGAATAAATTTACCGTGTTTCTCCGGGCAGGGCAAACGCACTATATGCGTATTGTTAACATATCAAAGTCATACTAATGCAAAATATAGCATTCAAATGCAATAAAACCGGAATGACGGCAAGGATCAAGGCAGACTGCTTACATAGGAAATTTCTGATTGATTTTTCAAATGCGTATTTTCTGACGCACTTCTAATAAATCCAGCGGTCTTGACTAACCTCCCCTATTTGATTATTATAATCACCATATGGAACTGATAGATTACAGCGATTTTTACTTTCGTACTAAGCTCAGAGAAGCGCTGCCGCCGCAAAGGGCGGGGAAGTTTGTGCTGGTTAACAATATTCGCGGCGCGCAGTTCATCCTCCAGTCCCCAAAGGCATTATCAGCATATCACGCAGACATTGTCAGACTCTTTTGTAACCAGAGGGGCATAGAGGGCATCTACAACAACGAACTCAAATATTTCGAGATACATGATGACCAATGGAAGGTCGGCGGCGGGGGCAAGTGGTCGATTGATGACACCGCAAAGACCATGCGCCTCTGGGGTTATTCACAGGCATACGGCAGATTCAACCATGCTGGACTTAAAGAGAGCCTCTCGACGATTAATGCCCTCAGTGATTATGAAATAACTATTGACACTTGAGATTATTATTTAAGCAATTTTTTTTAAAAAACTTATTCTTTACTCTTGACACGGACTCACGATTGTTGGTATAAAATATGTGTGATAGAAAAGACTGAAAAAATATGGATGGACGGCGAGTTCGTTAACTGGGACGACGCGACTGTTCATGTGATGACGCACACACTGCACTACGGGCTTGGCGTGTTTGAGGGGATACGCAGTTATAAAACGCCCATCGGCCCTGCAGTGTTCCGGCTCAAAGAGCATATCGACAGATTGTTTGACTCGGCGCATATCTTTCAGGTGCATATACCCTTTACGACAGACCAGATAGTCAACGCAGTCGTCGAATGCGTGAGGATAAATAAGCTTGAGGAGTGCTACATCCGGCCTTTTGTCTACATTGGATACGGGATGATCGGCCTATACCCGAAGGGTAATCCAATTCGCGTGGCGATAGCCGCCTACCCATGGGGGGCTTCGTATCTTGGCAAGGACGCTATTCAAAACGGTATAAGAGTGAAGGTATCGTCGTATATAAGAAACCATGTGAACTCTAATATGTCTCGCGGCAAGGTCTCAGGTTATTATATAAATTCACAGCTGGCCAAAAAAGAGGCTATCACGCTGGGATTTGCAGAGGCGCTGATGCTCGACGCAGACGGCTACGTCGCCGAAGGCTCCGGGGAAAACATCTTCATCGTAAGAAATGGAAAGTTAAAAACAACCCCCCTGACCTCCATTCTCGAAGGCATCACCAGAGACAGCATCATGACAATAGCCAAAGATAACGGTCTTGAAGTCATCGAGACCCGATTCACCAGAGACGAGCTGTATATCTCTGACGAGGCGTTTTTCTCAGGCACTGCCGCAGAGCTTACGCCAATCGTAGAGGTGGATAACCGCAAAATCGGCAAAGGCAAGCCCGGCGAAATCACCCAAAAGCTGCAATCGATATACTTCGACGCCGTCTCCGGCAAGGTCGATAAATACAGCGGTTGGCTGACATATGTTTAGTTTATAAAATTAGTCCAGCCAAAATCAGATTTAAGCTATCAACAATCCGGGGTGCGGCGCCATTTATAATGTATAAACTGCTAATATCAATTTTTATGACCTTGACGTTATCACACTTTGTGTATGCCTCAGATTCAAACAATGCTAATAATGACAATATAAGACCGGAAATACTTCCACAAAACACAACCGTTGAGCAAAGCGGTCTCTGTAAAGGACTTGATTTATCCATTACCGCGGATATTCGCAATTGTCTTAACCGGCAATATAAGATTGCCGATAGATTATTAAACAATATTTACAAACAACTAATGACACGATTGGGCGAGCCTCGTAAATCATCCCTGAAAAAAGAACAGATAGCCTGGATAAAGGAAAAAGAAAAAACATGTAAAAATGCGGGGAAAGAATCCGAAGGCGGCACTCTTGAGCCAGTGATGATAGCTGACTGCGAGGTTGAAATGACTCAGCAGAGGGTTATTTATTTGAAAAGTATACAGTAACCGTAATTGTCACTGAAATCTCTGCCAGCTATTTAACATGACACTTCGAGCAGTATCTTTCGTCAGCTGTGCTGAATGATTGCCTTCCGTCATGGCAGGTGCCGCAGTATGCCCCATCGTTCATCTCTTTCATAGTCATCTTTGTCACTCCATGCCTCATCCTGAATACTTCAAGGTGGCACTGTGTGCATTTAATGCCCTTGCCGGCATGTTTTGAGCCATTGAATACAACCTTACCCGCCTCTTGACATTCCCACGACAGCACCTTCCACCGCTTCAATTGCCGCCTTCAAGCTGCTTAAATCTGCCGGGGCATATT
>JADFXZ010000293.1:1601-2512 GCA_015233265.1 Nitrospirota bacterium | reverse complement strand
CACGGGAGAGGCCGTAGCGCGTGATTGCCTCTTGCCCACTTTGGAGGGCTTTGCCATTTAGCGGAATTCGATATACTTCCTTAAAATAGATGCAAAGAGCACCAGCGCAAGGCCGCACCCGGCGTAAACGGAAATCCATTTCACGGCCACGCCTAATACAAAAAATAACCCACTGCACCCCAAATTCAATCTGGCCTGCCTGGCAATGCCCAGAGAGTTAAGCGGGGAGGCGGCGGCAGCCACCCAGTACCTGTACATATAGTAGTACATGAGTATGATGAAAAAAACCGCATAGGTGTCGACTGTGGCCATCCGCCCTTGGGCAACCCGCATAAAGTCAAACGTCATTAACAGCGACGCTATCAGTGCATATCTCGTCCGCCCGAATAATCTATAGCCAAACACATAGACAATGGCCGGGATAAACGCGGCAAATAACGCCCCCACCACCCTCCATCCAAACGGATTCATACCAAATGCTATGATGCCAAGCTCAATAAATACCTTGCCAAGCGGCGGATGTGTAGTTTCATAGACGCTCAGCCCGTGCAGGTATTCATAGGCCGTCCGGGCGTGATAGACTTCGTCGAAATAGGTGCTGTTTGCGTAGGAAGGCTCTGTGGGTACGGTGTGCTGCTCGTCTGTTAGATTACCGGCCTGATTGCTGTTTGATTCCGCTGATAGGGCGGCAAGCGGCCCATATGGCATTATGGACTTAACAGGAAGCGGAGTTTGCGCGCCCTTATCGAAAAACGCTATTTCGTTGAGCATTGCCCCCGTTGAAGTGGCCGTCAATAAGACATAACGCCCCTGGAACTCCATGGCAGCGCACTGCCATTCAAATACGGCCTTTTGTTTGAGTGTACCGGCATGTTGCCAATACTGAAAATCACGGCTGTAGCGAATCTCGT
>JADFXZ010000293.1:0-1562 GCA_015233265.1 Nitrospirota bacterium | reverse complement strand
GAGGTTTTGCTGTCTGCCCAGATCAGCCCAGAGGCTCCTTTGTCCCTCTGCGGAGCTCCAGAATGTCTCAGGGGCCTTTGAGCAACCTATGCCGTAGTACATAACGGCAAGATTAAAAAGCGTAATAATTGCTATCGCTGCGTAATCCTTCCCTGCGAGGCTCAAGGTGGGAGGCAGGGGGGGGGCATTAATGACAGCTGCCGCTGCTGGCATTGGTTTTCTTATATATATGTCACAGCCGAGCTTGATAAGATAAACAAGCACACCAACATGTGCCGCCGAGACAATCTCAACAACGACATCATACGTGTCTATGTGGTAGAGTTCCTTCATACCATAGTAAAGCACATATGCCTCATTTATAAAGAATGTCACACTGACAAAGGCGTAAAGATACAAGAGCCTCTTGTCTCTTATATTGATGTAACAGATAAGTAACAAGACAAGCCCAGCAAATAGATACCGCTCGTGCATTCTGGTAGATACAACGAACGCCGATGTTATCAAAACTGTGGAAATAAACCAATACATCCCCGCCGTATCTGTTGCTGTGTCTTTTTTCTTATAAAATATAAACGCGCACAAACCAACTGCCAAAGCAATAAACATATAGCCCCAGAACTCATAAGTAACGCCTAGCACCCTGTCCGTAACCGGTGCCCAATTCCCACCCATCAGGGCATGAAGATTAAACGCGTTGAGAGAGGCGTAGGGATATGACGAGAGCGTGGTGTAGTAGTGCTTAAATATCCAAAGCGGGGCTTTATTAATCGTAAACGGTAGTATTGCCGCAGTAAACACAGTGACGGCTAAACCAACTGCGGCGGCAGCATTATTCAGGGAGACCCTGCTCAACGCAAAAATCAGGATGGGCGTAAATATAAGCCCCTGCGGCTTGACTAACACTGCAACGGCAAACGCCGCCGCCCCGGCGTTAAGCCGCCCTTGAGCTATTAATGTAATAAAAACGAGCACACAAAGGCTGAATACCGAATCCACCTGCCCCCACACGGCGCAATTAACTAGGATGGCCGGGTTAAGGGCATATGCAAGGGCAAGGGTCGCCGCCGCGGCTTTAGAAAAATTCCTTCGGGCCATTAAAAACACTATGTGAGCCGCCGCTATGTCAGTTATCATCGAAGGCAGTTTTATGAGCAACAAAAATGACTTCGACGCATCTGTAAGCGAAATGGCATTTTTTATCTTTCCTATCAGATAGAATATATAAACGTAGCCCGGTGGATAGTCGGCAAACACATCCTCAGAATAAAACCCGCCAAGTCCCACAGTTGCCGCACGCACTGCCCATGCCTTAAACGTACCAACATCAATCGGATGTCCTTCTGTGTAAATCGCCAACACACTGCGTAGCGCAAAGGCCGCCGCAAGGGCTGCGATATAAAACCATGTCACTGCGGCCTTGTCAAAACCCGCGCGGTGCGGTTTTTGTGTGCCGTTGTCTAAATTATTGCCGGTGATATGCCCTCCGTTTATTATTAAACGCCATTTATCAGCTTTGTATTCCAGTAATGTTTCCCATAATTGAGCCGCTGGTTCTTTAG
>JADFXZ010000292.1 GCA_015233265.1 Nitrospirota bacterium | reverse complement strand
AACTCCTTGTGGTAGATGTCCACTATTTGACCGTTATAGACCAGGGCTGCGGCATTATAAATATCGTCCCTCTTGTCGACAAATCCGATGACGGCTGCGATTGCTGTTGTGTGCCTTTTTATCTCATCAAGCGCCCTGAGGTTATCTTTGATAAATGAAGGTCTAAGGAGCAGGTCCTCTGGCGGGTAGCCCGTGACGCAGAGTTCTGGAAATGCCACTATGTCGGCAGACAGCCCTTTTGCGTCTTCTATAAACGAGATAATCTTTTCACTGTTTTGCTTTATACTGCCAACAGTTGGATTAATTTGAGCAAGGGCCAGCCTCAGTGTCTTGTCCATCGTATAATTATAACAAAAAACCGCCCGGCACGATAGTAAAATATTTAAAAATAAGGTTAGAATATAAGGGGAGATATACTACCGGCTAAGGAGGATGGAAATGAGTGTAAAGGGGCTGAGATATACAACGCTGTCTATATTAATCTCTTACGTGTTGAGCGCCTGTGCAGCGGTGCCGCCAGCGGGCACGCCGCTTACAAACCAACAGAGGACAGATGCACAGGCCTCCTGCATTGCCCAACACACGGCGGCAGGGGCGATCATTGGTGGGCTTGGCACATTCGCCCTGGATGCGATATTACTTGGCCGCACGCGCGGTGACAGGGTAGCTGCGGGGGCGATTATTGGCGGGTCTTTTGGGTTTGCGCTTGCATGGGGACGATGTCTGTATCTATTTGCCGACATCAGGAGCTATCCTGTTGCTGATACTGCCCAGACGATGCAGCAAACCGGTTATATGTCATCCTATGGCAGCTATGTAAAGTTTTCAAGCATGGACATAACCCCGGAATTAGCGGCTCCGGGCGGCAAAGTACACCTCAATGCCGTTTACTACCTGATGGACTCCGACATGTCTAAACAAATCTCCGTAACAGAGACCACCACCTTGTACTACTACGATTATACTAAGAAAGGCTGGGTTGACCTCGGCAACGCCAGCGACCACAAGACCGTTGAGCTTGGAACGAGAAAGGGCGATATGAACTTTGACATACCAAAGGACGCCCCCGAGGGCTATTATCGAATCATGCTGAGAGTGGCGGCAATGGGCAAAGAGGACTACATGACAAGAGACCTGGTAGTACGAAAGGCTTGAGCGCTGAGGATCAGGAAGAAAGTAATGCCGGCAGCTGGGAGCTGCCGGCACAGTCGGGCAATTTACTTTAAGGCGGCAAGCGCCTTGTCGTAGTTCGGCTCGTGAGTGACTTCCGGTACAACCTCTACGTATTTGACAGTGCCAGCCTTGTCGATGATTACTATGGCGCGCGTCAGCAGGCGCAGTTCCTTTATCAACAGACCATAGGCCATTCCAAATGACGCGTCTTTATAGTCCGACAGGGTCTTTACCTTATCGATGCCAGCCGCGGCGCAAAATCTGGCGTTTGCAAACGGTAAATCCATGCTGATATTTAACACTACTACATCTGTGCCAGTACTGGCGGCGGATTGATTGAACTTTCTTAACTGCGCGTCGCACACCGGTGTGTCCAACGATGGTGTTACGCTGATTACTACCGTTTTGCCTGCGAAATCCTTTAAGGAAACGCCACCCAAACCGTTGTCCATGACTGTGAAGTCAGGCGCTTTATTCCCAACTTTTACCTCTGTGCCAGTCAGTGTGAGCCCTCCACCCTGAAATGTAATTACCCCTGTCCTGTCCATTGCAGACCTCCTCATATGTTTTATTTTGAGCCAGTGATGATCTAGCCTCCGTGATTGTACAACAAATCGCATTCTTTGTAAAGAGGCTGACCGCCAGCGAAATCACATCAGCGCAAATTAGGAGGATGACCAGGGCAAACGCATAACAACAAACAAGCAGCCCAATAGTCACAGCCGCCCTTATTTCGTCAAGCCGGATTGACGGCAAGGAACAAGGCAGACTGCTTACATAGGCAATTTCTGCTTTATTATTCTCGATTCACTTGGAAACACCCAAGCCGCGGACGCAGAGAGTTTCTCAGCCAGCTATTTTTCTTCGGATAGAGGTTGGACTTAGAGACTAAGAGCTAATTCAGCATTGACATAGCCGCGCTGCCCCATCTGCTGCCCATGACTAATACACTCATCCATCAATAATAGTTCAAACTCATCAGCTGGCACTGGTTTACTAAACAGATACCCCTGAACCTCATCACAGCCCAGAGCGCGCAACGCCTCTAACTGTTCTATGGTCTCAACCCCCTCGGCTATCACGCTCAGGCGCAGATTGTGCGCCAAATCTATTATTGTCCTGACTATTGTAACATCGTCCTGATTATCTGGTATTCCCATTACAAAACTCCTGTCTATCTTTAATTTCTTAAATGGCAGATTTTTCAGGTAACTCAACGACGAATACCCTGTGCCGAAATCATCGATTGAGACATGCACACCCATCGAATTTAATGTCTTCAAGAGCCGTATCGTCGAACTGAGGTTTTGCATACAAAAACTCTCCGTAATCTCTAATTCCA
>JADFXZ010000107.1 GCA_015233265.1 Nitrospirota bacterium | reverse complement strand
TCACTGTGAATAAGTTCCCAAAATGTCTTTAATTTTCCGATGGTTTCCATTTCCAATATCCGTGTGCCTTTCTATAATAAAAATAAGGTGTTAGGCAAGGATATGGAAGAATTAGAACGTTCAGGAAGCAGTCAGAGAAAAAGGCTTGTGGAGCTTAGAGCAATGATTGAAATCAATAGGGGGTGGAGTAATAACCCCACCCCTCATGGACTTAGAGCAGGGAATGGCGGTCGCCAATAGGCTTGCCACCTCTTGCTCCCAGCTTGGCAGGACGGGTTGCCAAGTCTTTCAGGGTTCCAAGGAGGACAGTTTGATCCCAAAAGTACGATCTGCCGAGGTAGAACATACCCGGAATTGCCGTCTTGTTGGAATAGACCCATTTTTCGGATCGACCCAGCAGGACGGCGACCTCCTTAGCGGAGAGGAATTTGGTGTCCATAGACACCTCCTGTTTCCTCTTACCGCCTTTAACCAACCCAAATTTTGAAAGACCCTACCCCTACCTGTAAGCCATACACCATGCTTCGATTATATCCAAAGCCGAAGCGGTAATTCAATGAGAAACGAAACAGCCTCAACGAGGCGTTAGGAGGTGAGAAATGGGAGTATATAGCCGGAAACTGGCCAAGGGCGTGAAGTGGTTATTCAGAGGACAGCATTTGGGCAACAAGTATTGCTCCAAGTGCATCTATCTAACAAAACAGGAAGCAAAAAAGGCTGAAAGAGAATATATCAGCAAGGTAGAGAAGGAAGTGCATACTCCGGCCAACAGTATTATGCTCTTGAGCCTCATGAATGACCGGCTTGATGAACTTCAGGCTAAGAGAAGTGTTCAGTATTACAAAAATACCAAGCGGTATTTCAAGCAACTATTGGATTATGTCGGGGATGTGGAAGTGTCAAAGATAAAGACAAAGCAACTTCATGAGCTGTTTGCCAATGAAGCCAAAAAGTTTGCTACTAAAGGACAGACCAACCATAGGCACAGGGAAATGCAGAGGGTTATACACGCCCTATTTTAATGGGGTATTAAATCCACGACCTTGATATACGAAATCCAGCGCATGGTCTGGGTCTCTATCCGATAGAGCAGAAGCTAAAACACATCCCGACGGATGTAGAGATCGAAGAGGTCTATAGCAAGTTAACTCTGACTCGAAAAGTTCTTTTTGACTTCGTTCAGGAAACGGGATGCCGCATCAACGAAGCCGTCCGGTTTTTCAATAATCCGGAAATTGCCGGTGAGCAAGTGGTTCTTTGGACAAGGAAGGCCAAAAATTCCACGCTCACGCCGCGCTATGTGCCACGACCGGCATGTATAGACAAAGGGTTCCAAGGTTTAAGTGAGGCTTGCAGCGAGCATCAGCACTATCTTACCAAAGCAGTGCGCTTATGCGGACAAAAACCGTGGGCTTGGCACAATCTAAGGCACCGCCGAGCCTCTATCTGGGCCAACAGCGGCATGAAGATCATGCAGAGGCTTGGTCATAGTAATATCTCCACCACGATGGGATACCTAAGACTATTGGGGTTTACACGGGTCTGACTTTCCCCATTCTTTCCCCAGAATTGGAGTAAAAAGTTAAAGGGGTTGGCGATAACCGTTCAACCCCCTTGTTTTTATTGGATGCCGGTGGCTGGAGTCAAACCGGCGCGATGCTTCATATATAATTTCAAGACAACGAGTAACAGCGTATATCGTTCGCAGGTCTTTACTTAAAGAGTCACAATCAAACCCTTTGGTGAAATCAATGGCGAGGTCGATATGATAACGGATGTCCATGAGAGCTGCACGAATGGAATTAAAAGGCATAGCGTGTTTCTGTCGTTACAGTAGTGTGGGCATTGTAAGGGGCAAAACAAATTTAGCGGACTTTCCCCATTCTTTCCCCAGGGTGAAAATAAAAAATGAAAAAAGGGTTGACGGTAACCGTCTAACCCCTTGTTTTTATTGGATGCCGGTGGCCGGACTCGAACCGGCACGAGCGCGAAACCCGAGGGATTTTAAGTCCCTTGCGTCTACCAATTCCGCCACACCGGCATTACATCAATTATAATAGTTGCCCCGCCATTTGGTCAAGCCCTGAATTAGGGAAGTGTCGATAAAAAATATGACAAGCAATTACATCCGGCAAGCTACCCATCAACTTAAAGACAACAAGACATTTTGCCTAATACTTCCTTCAATTCAGCCTCAAGAGATTGAAATGCCTTCAACTCCCTTAACGGTGAGAAATCTTCTATATTTTCAGCGACATTGAAGGCTCTTTCTGAAATATCCCGTTTAAATCTGGCCAACCGCCGCCCTCCTTTAAATTCAGATGCAGTGATTAAGCTTTGTTCCAGTACAGCCTTAAGGTATGGCTTATCTTCTATTCCTTTCAGGCCTGGTAACTCAAGGGGTTTACGACCCTTTTTATTACCTGAAGCTATACGGATTGCAGTTTCATTGAATAAAAGCCATGCCTCTGTCATTCTTACAGTAACAACGCATATGGTTGGACGGGCTTGATGATCGGCAGAAAGCTTTTTAATTGCTCTTTGAATCTCGATCACTCGTTCATTATAATTTGAGATTGTCTCTGCGTCGCGGTGAACGAAAAGAATATCACAGTAATGTCGCGCCAAAGCCGTTTTTATTTTAGACTCTAACGGTTTCTCTTTTGGTTGATTTTTTTGCTTCTTTTTGGGTGGCCTATCACTTAAATCCACCCACCGGCCGACAATAACCATTTCGGGACAGTGCTGTCGAAGCAGCCATGTAAGAATTGGAATAAGTCTTCTGTCGGAGCTGCCGTCAGTTAACAAAGTATAAATTATTTCTTTCAATATTAATCCTCTGGATAAAAAGGGAGATATTCTTGCAGATCTTCTCTATCGATGACCCGTGTGCCGCTCATTCCGGAGTCGTCCTCATACGGCACTGGATTTAAAAAGGAAAGAATTGTCCCCTTATCCTCAGGTCTGATTTCTGGCTGCTGTTTTGCCCTCCATGTATCGGAAAGCCAGCTAAATCTTGAAGCCTTAAATCTCTTCTTATCTTTGATAGTCTCTCTGAGTTCTACAAACAAAAGGCAGTCATCGGGAACTTGAGCAACAACAGCTGGCGAATGTGTATTAATTATCACCTGGCGAAGCGGGTTACCCTCCTCTACGGGCAGCTCAGCATCGACAGCTATATCCATCAGAAGCTCAATCATAGCTGGAATTCGTGCTGGATGAATACCATTTTCTGGCTCTTCAAAACATATCAGCCCCTGCATCTGCTCATCTGCCAAAATTGTGGCAGCCGCCAAAAAACGCAGCGTTCCATCTGATAAATCGCGGGCGGCGTATTTTGTGCCGTTGCGGTCAGTCAGTTCAAGCGTCATCAGTTCGCGTTTGTCATCCCTGTCAACACTTATATTAGATACATCATCTATGAGGTCTTTAAGCCGATTGGCTATCTCCTGATAAACCCGTGATTCATTATTCTTAGTTGCTGTTGCTATGCGGTATACAGTTGAGGGAAGATTTGTACCATTTTCCCCTGGATGTGACGGCACACCAAACTTATCAGGCTCACGAAGTGCCGATGGCTCAAGGGAAAATATTTTCCACGATTGCATTTCTTTTTTTGCAATTCTCATTGGGAATGATCCAGCTGCATTGGCGGTAGATATCATGGTGTTCTGTAACTTATCAACTTTCGCTTCCAAAGTCACATTAGCCTTTCCTAAAGGTGCACCATGAATACTACTATCTAAGTGAACTATTATACGAGCGTCCTCAGTTGAAATGAGTGGGCTTTTCCTATCTCCTATAATGATAGAATCACGCCATGACTTTTCATGAGAAAACAGAAGGTGATTCGACGCTTCATTTTGTTCTATCGGTGCAAGCTCTTCTTTTAATAATTCTATACCACCTATACCATTTATATTTTTGTTAAAGCCAAGTTCAAGAGAATATCTAAGAAACGTGTTGCCAGCTTCAAATTCCTGCCCAAAATCATCTATCCCCTCTTTCGGGATAATCATCTCCGCTTCAAATGTCATTTTATTATCATTGTATGTCCCGTGCCGGTGAAACAGACTTTTAATAGCCGAAGGGGTGCCGTTATTATCACGTACCTTCATTGCAGCCTCTCTGAAAGTTTTTTCCTCTGCTAAGGCGCTTAGAAATCTTATCGCGTCAAACAGGTTGGACTTCCCCACGCCGTTGCCTCCGGCTATGCACGTAAACGGGCCGAAACTTATGTCTACATCTACCAGATTCTTAAACCCTGATACCTTCAGTCTTGTCAGCATTATTCTTTTTTCCTATTGCCAGTCGTCATTTCAAAAGCACATAGAGCGCCCCAAGGCCGCCGTCGCAGCCCTTGGCCGTTGTAAATGCATTGATGTGTTTTCTCATTCGACCGGTGAGCCATTTAATCAGGGCGTCTTTTAAGACCGGCCCTCTTGGTGAGCGCAGCCCCCTGCCGTGGATTATCTTCACACACCTCAGCCGCCTACTCACGGAGTCCTGTATGAATTCACCTGCAATTATCTCGGCCTCCTCCAGCGTAAAGCCGTGTAAGTCTACGTAATCCTGTACGGAAAATACCCCCCTGTGCAGGCGGCTTAACAAGTCCCTTCTTGCCGCTGGATTTTTCACCTGTCCCCTGCCCGTTGCCGCCCACTCGACATACTCCTGCGTATTTCTGATTTCAACGGGGGATTTACCCGCAACAATATCTCTGAGCGACCTGTGTGCCTCGGCGGACTCGGTGGTGTTTGAGGGCCTTTTAGGCAGCCGCGGCAGCGCCGAAGGGCAATACGGGATTTCCCTGAACTCCTTTATCTCTCTTACGCGCTCCATCGCCGCGTTAAGATAGTCAGCGTCGGTTAACTCCGGGGCAGGTATCTCTTTCTCCTTCTCGATGGTTACACTTATCAGCGATTCAAACGGACGATACGTAAGCCTTTCTGACATATATACCTCCCGCATTGCAGCTTAATTATGACAATTTATCTATAAACCCGTCTATAACCCTAAACCCGCCGCGCCAAAACCCGGCATCGGCAATATCTATACCGGCCTCATGTAATATATACTGCGGCGAGGCCGACCCGCCGTATGATAAGATTTTTAAAAACTTATCTACAAACCCCCTGCCCTCTTCCTTGTACATATTATACAAAGACAGCGACAGCAGCTCGCCAAAACTATAGGCATAGCAGTAAAACGGCGTGTGAAATATGTGCGGAATGGCCATCCATTCCCGTTGAAAATCATCTGACAGCTCTACGGCGTCACCGAACTGCTTTGTCATCAACTCCATATACAGTATGTTCAGTTGCCCGGGACTTTTCCCCTCTGCAAGCATCGCGTGCGCCTCACGCTCAAACAGGACAAAATACGCCTGACGCAGCACTGTGGCATAGATATCATCAAGGGCAGCGCTTACAAGGGCAACCCGCGCCTCCGCATTTACTTCCCTCTCAAGCAGCCGCTCCGTAAGCAGCATCTCAGAAAACACCGAGGCCGTCTCAGCTAGCGGCAAGGGGGCATGAAACGTCATCACCGAGTGTCCAGCAGCCGCAAGGGCATGTACCGCGTGCCCCAGCTCATGCGCCAGCGTGGCAACCTGCCGCGGCCGCCCTGTATAGTTCATCAACACCCACGGTGTCACTCCGGGCAGCACTCCATAACAAAACGCCCCCGTTGTCTTATTCGGCCTATCCTCGGCATCAATGTGTACCTCGTCAAATACACGCTTTGCCAGTGCCCCTACCTTTGGAGAGAATTTATTAAAACTATCGAGCACCGTATCAACAGCCGCGCCGTAGGGGATGAGTTCCTCATCGCCGCGCCGTACTGAGGCATATATGTCATAGCGCCTGAGCTTTGGAAGATTAAGCAGCCTGCTCTTGATATTGAAATATCTCTGAAATACGTGGGATTCCTCTACGCAAACATTTAATAAGGTATCAACGACTGAGTCTGGTATATCATTGGCAAGATTTCGTACACCAATGGCTGATTCGTGATTTCTAATCCTGACATGCTCAGCCGCCCAGTCACGCACCCTGTAGGAATACATCTGTGAAAGGACTATCTCATCGGCGCGATAGAACCTGAACAGCTCCTTGTACGCGGCCTCGCGAAGGGCTGGGTTTGCGTGATGCACGTATGACATGAGGGCGTCGCGAGTGAGGGATTTTCGCTGACCGTCCACCTCCAGTTCAAAGACGTATTTGCTTGTCAGCATGTCGTAGATTGTAATGACGGCGTTGATGCCGTTTACATCTTTAACATTGATTATCTTCTCTTGCGGTTCGGTTAAAACGTGCCTTTTAAACGCACGCTCACGCTCCAGGAAATAACGCAAATCTCCGGCGCAGCCCATCAGGCGCTCTGCATCGTCATCCCCTATGGACTTCCACCACAACCCCCAGAAAAGTGTTTCATTATACATATCTGTCAGGAGCTGCTCTACTTGTCCCATAAATGTAAGCGCTGCTTGATTTTGCGTATCCTCCGAAAACCACAGCTGGCTATATGCGGTAAGACGGTTAGACTCAGCAGTAAATCTCTCAATCAAACGAAGAAAGGTTTGAAAATCACTACCGGACATCTCCGAAGTCAGCATCTGCCTGCCAGCGGCAATCTCAGAGACAACTGACCTTAAATCTCCGATTATCACTTCAGCCTCTTGTGTGCCAGGCTGCGGCAAGAGGTCAGTAAGCGTCCACTTGCGCCTTTCGTACGGGGAAGTCCCGCTGTTGGTGTCCATTAAGACAACTCCAGAAAATCACCTTCTACCTGAACTTTGTATGTCTTCAGGTCTTTAGCCCAGCCAAACAGTTGTGAGACTTTCACAAGGTCTTTAGACATACTCGTCACCCATGACAAAATCTTACCCGTCTTTACGTCAAACGAGGCCCCGTGACAGGGGCACGTCACAGTACCGCCACTGAGCGTGCCCTTGGCAAGCCGGCATCTCATGTGCGGACAGACGCCGCCAACGGCATAAAAATTCCCGCCCACATTTGCAATTAACACAGGGGTACTGCCGTCTAATACCTCTACCATGCCGCCTTGTCCCACAGCGCTTATGTTAACTTTCATATTTGCCTCCCTCTATCATATCCTTAAATCTCTTGAATAGGTAATTGGAATCGTTTGGTCCGGGGGCAGCCTCAGGGTGATACTGAACGGAAAATATGGGCAGCTCCGTGTGCCTCATCCCCTCTGGCGTGCCGTCGTATAAGTTTTCGTGCGTCATTACGGCCTGAGCGCCGAGGGATTCCATATCCACACAGTAGTTGTGATTTTGCGAGGTTATCTCAACCCTGCCAGTTGTGAGGTCTTTTACCGGGTGATTGCCGCCGTGATGGCCGAATTTTAGCTTATATGTCCGCCCGCCAAGGGCAAGTCCAAGTATTTGATGCCCCAGACAAATGCCAAAGATTGGTTTTTTCCCGATGAGTTCCCTTATGTTTTCAATTGCATAGGACACAGCCTCAGGGTCTCCTGGGCCATTACTTAGTAATATCCCGTCAGGGTTTGCCGCAAGCACCTTGCCGCTGTTTGAGATAATCAGAGGGCATTGCGGAATTGGAGGGATAGATTTAGTCAAAGAGGTTACGACAAAACAGCCATATAAAT
>JADFXZ010000291.1 GCA_015233265.1 Nitrospirota bacterium | reverse complement strand
CGCTTCCATATATCTGTGACATTTCCCTTGACTCAAGCAAAAATCTATACGTAACCGAACCCATCTCAAGCTCAATCCGCTGTCTTTCATGGTTGATTGCGGGGTCGCATTGGTCATAATGTTCCAATCCGGCAAGCTCGATTTCTATGTGACTAATGGCCTCGGCCTCGTCCTTCGTTAAGGTAATACCCTTAGCTGCTGCCTTTATGGACAGCCCGTCTAACCTGATATCCCACACGATAGACTGCCTTTTAACTCCAGGGCCGCTGTCAATTGCAACCTTAATATAACTTGACAGCGCAAGCGCACGCTCCAGGGTGTTTCGCAGAGTCAGCGTCATATTGACAGGGTCAGATATTTCAGAGCGTACATAGTGTGACTTATTGAATCCCTCAGAAATGGTATTGCCGGTGTATGCGTCAATTATTGATGATAGTGAACTGCCTATAAACAACGACGCCTCGATGCCGGAGTCCACTATGCGTGTCAGGCTATACAACATCGTCCTATAGCCCTCGGATATTGTATTTTGTATGTCAAATCTTTTCGTATCTGACAAGGCACTGCCAGCATAGATAGTCGTCTCGATACCGGAGTCCACTATTTTATTAGGCAGAGATAATAAACGCCGCCACCCCTCAAGAATGTCTAACCTGACGTGCCTTAAATACTCAGGCGTGAGCGGGTGAGCGATGAATAGATTGATTATCTCACTCGATAAGCCCTTGACAGACAGGGCGGTCAAAGCAGCTGCAATGGCATTGCGGCAATATATGGCGCTCTCACCGGCAGCCAGTGGGTTGGACAGATACGTCGGCAGCTGTTCCGTGGCTGACGACTTCAGGTAATTGCCATAATTGTTTGCCAAACTAAGCCGGTTATATAGGCGTAACTTTACCGTGATAGGAGTTATTGTATAGGATCCCAGAAAATAGTCATACAGCGCCCCTGATGCATCCGGCGTATACATTCCGACTTGAACTGTGATTGCTAAATCAGTCCTTGTGTATTGTTGGTGTTGAGTCCATGTGTTGCCGTCTGTGCTGGTAAATGTTGTAAAGACGTTCCCTGCTCTTTTTATCCTCAAATATATCCTTACAGCCGACAATCCTGTTGCCGACGAATTGCTGTTTGCCGTGTTGTAGCTATAAGTTTGGTCGTCATAATATGTACACAATCCGAGCCAATCTTCGCCAGCCGAGGCATTCGGGTCGCGGCATATAAATCCGTAATTATGGTGATTTGGAATGCCGCTTACCATAGCTGTGTTTACATCGAAATCCCCCTTTATTTTTTGATAGACAAACGGCACGTTGAACGAAGCGCCTGTAGGGTTTGACGCACCGGTTGCCTGTATATAGAGCAAATTCGGATAAGTGATATTTGCATCGGCAATGGCGGCATGAATGGAGTTGAACAAATTCCATCCATATTGCTTAGCCCCGTCTCCTCCGGCCTTCAGATCCTGTTGCGTCGCTGAGTTAAACTGATCGCCCATTACTCAACGTATATTTCTATTGATGTTCCGTTTTCGCTATATGCCGTAGTTCCAGCTGGAACTACCTCTTTGAGCCATAATGGCGCCTTGGCCGGATGGGTCTTAAACTGTAATGTGTTGCCGGTCTGCCAGCTGCCGCCCCATGCGTTTGCCGGGATAGAGAAGTATTTCGTTGCGATATTTGGATTAACCGGCGTAAACGCAGCGTTAATGCTGCCGCTGCCGGCATTGCCTGAGACCGTACCGGCGCATGTGTAATTCGTTGCCGACGTAAATGTGCATGTCCACGTCTCATCGATCGTGCCGGAGTTATCAAGTGTTACCTTTGTCATGTCGAATGTGCCCGAACCGGTAATCGACTTGCTGTCTGCGGAGGTCAGGATATCGCCTACGGTTAACGCTGCCGCACAATAGGTATTAGACGTCGAGTATGAATTTGCCGCTTGCTCCAGTGTCTTGACCGTGAGAACATTGCCACTCCAGCTCCATGACTGCCCTGTGTAGCTCGCTGTTATGCTTGACGAGTTATCTGGCGCACTATCAAACGTCAGAGATATTGCCCCTGCGTTTGTTACGCTGCCTGAGCTTATATGGGTGCCGGTTATCGTGCCGGCCTGGTTTGACGTTGCCGTATATTGTACGCCGCCAATTGTGTAATTGATCTGGACTGTGGCTTGTTTGACAGGCGAATGAGCTGTGTTGTGAGTAAACTGTGTGGTTGAGCCGTTGCCGGAGCCTACGGTCTCATTCGCGTATGCAGGGTTCTGGGTAGTCAAATACTCTAAACAACCGTTTTGATTGTATGAAAAGACCTTATTGCTTCCCAAATATGTGCCATAAGGATAATTATCCTCATCATCAGCCGTCGGCGCGGCCTGTCTTATCCAGTTCGTGCCGTTAAAGTATACCGCGTCGAACGCCTTTACGCCTGTATCGATGGCTTGATTTGTCATAAAGTGGCTGTTTAGAACAATCACCTGGCCGTTGTCTATATAATAATCGTTGGCCTTAAACAGTATTGAAACCTGCTGGTCACCGGGTGTTAT
>JADFXZ010000290.1 GCA_015233265.1 Nitrospirota bacterium | reverse complement strand
AATATCCGGGGCGTTTATCTCATCGTGCCACCAGAAATCCCGTCCGGGTACGTTTACAATCCCCCCCAAAGTGGCCTTGCGATCTTTGACAACTATCATCGTCTGCACTGAGGGGCAGTGTGCGACGGCCTCGTCGGCGCTGGCCTTAAGCGGGATGAACTTGTTTCCTCTGGCGCCGTAGTCTGCCGTTATCACTAGTTTAGAGCCGCAGTCTTGTATTCTTTCTTTGAGGGCCTGGGCGCTGAATCCTCCAAATACAACGCTGTGAATTGCCCCGACTCTGGCACAGGCCAACAGGGCAATTACAGTCTCAGGCAGCATTGGCAGGTATATCGTCACCCTGTCGCCCTTTTTGATTCCATGTTTTTTCAACACATTGGCAAACCGGTTGACCTCATAGTAGAGCTGCTGGTAGGTGTATGTCCTGTGGTCTGCTCCGTCGTTAGACTCCCAGATAATGGCCGCCTTGTTCCTTGCCGGGGTGTTAATGAATCTGTCGAGACAGTTGTATGAGGCGTTTAGCTTGCCGCCTTCAAACCATTTGACATAAGGTTTGTTGAAATCATAATCAAGGATTTTATCCCATTTTTTATACCAATGAAGATTTTTCTCAGCCATTTCGGCCCAAAACCCCTCGGGGTCTGTTATAGAGCGTTGATATATCTTAGTGTACTCATCCATGCTTTTTATGTGGGCCTTTTTGGAAAACTCCTCAGTCGGCGGAAATAATCTGTGTTCGTCCATCAGTACATCAATGTTTACAGCTTCCGGCATATAATACCTCCTTTAGGTCGTCATATCAAAGACGGTTCTTTTGCTTACCCTATCATAAAATTAAGTCTGCGTATTTTTCAATATACCGCAAATCAGGCTGATTTCAAAGTGTCGTAGGATAAATTAAGTTACGTGCCGTGGTTTTTCAATATCCACTGGAAGGCCGCGTTAATCTGTTTTATTTTCTCGGTTTTCTGTTTAATGGAGGCCTCAGAGGAGTCAGCGGCGTGTTTATCGGGGTGGTATGTCGCCTGGAGTTTTCGATATACCTGCCTGATTTTCTCTAAGGAATCGTTTCTGTGGACGCCGAGTATAGTATAAGGGTCATCGGGGGCGCCTGATTGGCGCGGGTCATCGGCGGCAAACTGCCCACGAGCCGCTATCTTGAGCCGTGCAATGTCGTAAATAACCATGACGACAAAGCCCGGAATAAACAGCCGTGCCTGCCATCTGGCAACTAACATGATTACCCCCAGGGTGATTAAATAGGTCAATATAAGATCGTTGATTGCGCCGTTAACTGTACTGCTGCCGCCCTTTATAACTTTAAGCCTGAGCAGAACGACCCTGACCAGCCTGCCAATGAGGAAGGCCGCAAACACACCACCGGCTATTATTGCCATTTCACACCATGCCCCCTGTCATAAATTCTAAGTTTAACGAAAATATCAATAAATAAATCTATCAGTTTTATGGTCTATTCGCTGGTTAGCTAAACCAACTCAAGGCGAAGTTCCCGCCCAATAAGCTCGGCGGCTCGTTGCAGCGTCTCAATTGTCACATTGCCCTTTGCCTTGAGAATACGATCAACCTGTGTGCGGCTTGTGTGCATGAGGTTGGCCATTTCCAGCTTGGTAATTCCTTTCTTGCGCATTTCCTCGGCAATCTGCCACGATATCACGCGCGTAGCCGCCTCCGTCTTCGCGGCGTTGTGCAAATCTTCTTCACGCAGAAAGTCATTGAGAGTTGACCCTAAATGTTGGTTTTTCTTGCTCATGTCGTAACCTCCTTCATACGTTTGCGTGCTAATTCGAGTTCATCCTGTGGTGTTGTCTGTGTTTGTTTAATAAAGCCATGTAAAATTACAAGCTGTCTCTCGTATATAAAAAACAACATCCGCGCTTGGCGCCGGCTTGGTAGAAAGCTGCGCAGTTCCCACAAGCCGCCGCCTAGCGATCGACACAACGGTATCCCTACAGGCCAACCAACCTGCAAAGTCGAAAGGTCAAATCCGATTGTGCGCCTGTCGTTACTTGGCAAGTCTCGGAGCCAGTCCCTGACAGGTTCAGCTCCAGCAGATGTACGATAGAAGATAACGGGTATCTCTTTCAGTTGACTTGCGCTCATCAACAAACCTCTAAATAGAGTATCATAAAAAGTACAGTTACGGCAATGAGACCAAAAAGTGGAGAGATTTATTTCCAATCTCATCAATAAATCAAACTGCCCACTTTCCATGGTTAAGTCCGTGCATAGTCTTACCTGTCCTCTAAAGTGGTCGCTGTCCCGAATATCCCACCCAGTATGCGGTAGTTGTTAAAGAGGGGCACACCACAATGGAATGGAATTTTGGATGTGTCCCTGATTTACTAATAAAGACACTGGCTTACAGGCGGTCATGCGGGGAAGAATAGACAAAATAGTTCATTCACCCTAATCTTTCGTGTTGTCCGTTAGTTCTCTATAAAATATTATTTTACTTTATTCCATAGCTTATTCCACATATCCCTAGTATTAGCATTTCCCATATCTGTCGCTCCGCAGTCCTTTGCTGCTTCTTTCGCTTCTACTTCTACGAA
>JADFXZ010000024.1 GCA_015233265.1 Nitrospirota bacterium | reverse complement strand
ACTTTAGACAATACTCCTTTGCCTATAAACAACTACGCTAAGTTAATGACATTGGTTTATTATTTTTAAGCAACTTTTGAACTATCGAAACAGCTTCTTTCCAGTTGCCATTTATATTTTCAATCGCCGACTTGTACATCGCTAAACCAAAAGGCACGATTCTCTTAACAAGCTTATAACAATTATTAAGTGTCAGCTCAGCATTTTCTACATCGTTTAATCTCATATAGCATTCGATCAAAATAATCATCAGGCTTAGTCTTCAAATAATCTAAAATATCAATTTATAGTAAACGCAATTCCTCTATCGAGACACTTTGAGTTAGTCTCTGGGCAAAGTCATTGCTTTTGAGTAATGCTACTGGCATTACTGCACCCGCGCTATATCAACTGCATTAGCATCATCTTCAAATCCATCTGAGCTATAGTAACACCGCTGCCACCTGAACTGTCAACGAAATCACAGCTTGATGTTTGGGATGTGCTAGCGACACACACACAGTTGCCGGACAAAGGGGCTTACAAAGTGGATATGACAGAGAGGAAGGCAAGCTACGAGAAAGCAAATGCCCCGAGTGCTGGATAGCCCTGCCGGAGTTACAGGCCATCGAGGGGTTGCAAGTTAATATCAAAGACGCCTTCGAGGACTAAAATATTCTAATGAACAGCGCCGAAGACCCTAATCTAATCTGTTCAAGATATCCCCTTTGCCGAATTATTTTATAGGGGGTTGAATTATTTGGGCAGAAATGTTAATACTATCGTAGAATAATTTTAGATAGGGGGATATATTATGGACGGCGACAATATACTTGTCATAGATGATGATAGAAATAATACAGAACAGATAAGCGAAATCCTCCGGGCAGAGGGATATACCGTATACAGCGCAAAGACAAAGGTCGAAGCCCTCGAAACTGCCCTCCAAATACATCCGGTTGTTGTTCTGGTTAAGTCCATGTTAATCGACGCCAGCGGCTATGAGGTTATCAGAGATTTGCGAAACGAAGAATCTTTAAAACACCTGCCGTTTATTATGCTCTCCGAGATAGAGAAGAAATACGATGACAGATACCGGACAATATATAAAATAGTGGATACTGTAAAGCTCCCCGTTGAAAAAAACGATTTGCTTCAAAAGATAAGAACTCACATAGAGTGGTCAGTACCGGATGAGGAACAACCGGAGCAAGGCGAGGATTACGCCCTCGAGGATGAAAAGCATGAAGATATTAAGTTTGGCCTGACCGAAAAGACTGATGACCCCTCTGGAGTGTCGACCCATGGCAGCCCCGATGCTTTCCGCTCTGACGCAGACCCCACGGTGGGCTTCTCATATGAAAACACAATAAAAATCAACGACCACGAATCGCCAAACCAAACAGGAAATAAATATAGTGATACCGATTTCTCCGACCACGAAGATGATTCGATGGGAGAGGATACCACCGCAATAGATTCGGATGAAGACGATATCCTCAAAGCGATAAATGAAAGCCGCGCGAAAAGGAAAAAGTTGTTTGTGATTACGGCCATAGCCGCATTGGCAATTGTCCTGGGAGCTGGATATCTGCTGTTTTTCAACGACACTAAACCGGAGCCCAATTTGATTGCACAAAAAACTACTCAAACGCCCGTGAAAAAAATCGTTACACCTATGCCTCAGCCTACGCCGCAAAAGAGCACAGTTGCAGCTCTGCCAACCCCGGTAGCAACTGCGGTAAAGCCAGTTGCCGCCACGCCAAAACCTGAGGCAACTCCAGTTACTGTTGCATCGACTCTGCCAACGCCCTCCTCAACTCCAACTCACACCCCAACTCCGACGCCGTCAGCAACGCCGGCATATACGCCAACTCCAACACCGGTTCATACCCCTGAGCCACAGGTGAAAAAATCTGAACCGGCAGAATCAAAACCAGCACTTACGCAGCAGGAAACAAAGCAGCCTGTTGCGAAACCCGTTGAAAAAACTGTTGTGCAACCAGATGAAAAGCCCGTTGCAACGGTGGCAAAAAATACCTCCCCGGCTGAGCCAGCGCCGAAAGTTAAGGCTGCCCGCAATAAAAATCTCAGAAATCAAGTGAAAACTCCCATAGCCAAACGCCGTGCAACTACTCAGGAGTCAGGATTATATGTCATACAACTTGGTTCGTTCAGAGATGTGGCAAACGCTAAGAGGCTCACCGATTCTCTGAGAAAAGATGGCTATGCCGCAAGCATATTAACTGTAACAGACCCCAAGGGCAATTCGTCTCACAAGGTTCTGGCCGGGAAGTACAAAAATAAAGCGGACGCCATGGCAACGATGAAAAAACTGAAGGATACTAAGAAGATGGATGTGATACTTCGTAAGTCCTGAGCCAACGCTATGACTCGTTGCTATGATTGATGACGAGTGCTGGCGGTATCGGCGGCCAGCCTCTCATTGGATGGCAGTGTGCGCTCCCGCTGAAGCTTAGGTTTTAACCATGACGTAATGGCCGACGTGACGACAAGACCAACAAACGCCCCTGTCAGCACATCGGAAGGGAAGTGAGACCCTGTCTTCACCCTGTCAAAACCTGCCAGCGCTGCAAATGAATAAAATACCACGCTATAGCGCTTAAAGTATGATGATAGAATGCAGGCAATCGAAAATGCGAGCGCCGTGTGACCGGAGGGGAAGGAATCGTAGTCTGTGTGCAGAGTCGGCCCAATGGCAATAAAGCTATCGGTAATGCGCGGTCGTGCCCTGCCGAAAAGGTGTTTAATTATTTGCACCGTAAGTCCGGATGCGCAGAGGCTAAAAAGAAACTTCCGGCCAGGAATATATAGTGGCCTGTAAAAGTATTTGCCTATTATAAATAAGATGAGTGCGGCGAAGATTTGAGTAGCGCCGTGATACAGGAAATAACATATCGGGTCGATTACTTTGAGAAACGCACTTATAATGGCGTGTTCAGACAAAAATAGCCTTAATGCGTCAACTATCCGCTTATCCGCATAGAGAAATAACGCTGGCAGTGCCGCCATTAGTATAACTGCCGGCACCAGGAACGTTACTGCTTGTCTTAATGATACGTTCATATTATCAAGCCTCGGCTGAGCGCACCTGTAATTATAAAGAATAAATTACCTGTGTGTGGTATAATAGGCATTTCTGGCATCCTATGTTAAAAATGAATAAACTGAAAGCACTCACTGCCCTGTTATTAATGCTTTTTCTGCTGCTTGAGCCGTTACACGGCGCGGCGCAGGAAATCGTCGGTGTCCAGTACGCAGTCTCAGGCAATGACATAACGGTAAGTGTAACACTTTCCATAGACGAAAGCCAAACCTCTCTGATTCGAGAAGGTCTGCAGAAAGAATATGTCTTCTACATAGATGTCTTCAGGCGGTGGAATTTCTGGCCGGACGAGTTTGTCAAGGGTAAGCGGATATCGAGGACAATTGCGGCCAACTCCGTAAAAGGGGAATACAAGGTTATATCATCGGACGAGACCGCCGTACTGGAGAAAAGATTTATGTCCTTTAAATCCATGCTCAAATGGGCACTCACTGTAAAAGACATTAAAATCGACATGAGCGGCCTCTTCGACAACGACCAGTACTTTATAAGGGTTACAGTGGAATCGTTAAAGAAAAAACCTCCACAGGTCATCGGCTACGTGCTGTTCTTTGTTGACGACAAGGATTTTAAAATCAAAAAAGACACTGATATTGTTATAAAAGGCGGTAAATGACGCGGCAGACTGTTTTAAAAAAAATACTTCCGCCTACGTTGGTCGTGATTGTCGTTGTGGCGGCAGGGGTTACCATTCATGAGACATTTATTAATCCACAGGGAGACATCACTCATAGACTGATTTTCGCGGCACTTTTTAACATCACGCTGCTAGCCCTGCTGACACTTGCCTTTTTTGTTAGCAGAAATCTCCTGAGGCTGTATTTCGAGAAGAAAAATAAGATAACAGGTTACAAGTTCAAAACAAAATTGGTAACGATTTTTGTGGGCATTACGCTCTTGCCATCTGCAATGCTTTTTATTATCTCAAGCGGCCTTGTTACCAACTACATAGATAAATGGTTTACCCCATCGATAAGTAAACCAATAGACAACGCAAAAGACCTTGCCACATATACGTACGACATGATACGTAAGAATACATTCGAGGACGCCATTGCCATAAGCAAGGGGGCAGCACCGGCCCCAAGGTACAAGACCGCAAAGTTCGACAAGTCAAAAGAAGACGTCTCTGAGACAATAAAAGACGCCTTTAAGGGCAAGCCCGGCATTGAGGTGTTTGTCTACAACGAGGCCGACATCGTAACGGCAGTGATTCCTCTTCCTAAAAATGACCGTATAGATGAGGTACTACTGGTTTCCACTGTAGCGCCGATTGAGATAACGAAGAAAGTCGGGGAAATCCAAAAGGCCCATCAAAGCTATGTCACACTCAATGAATTTAAGACACCGCTCAAAGGCAACTACCTCCTGATATTGGGATTTTTTACGCTGCTGGTAGTATTTCTGGCCCTCTGGATTGCACTGAGAATATCCAGAGGAATCACGCAACCTATTCAACATCTCCTTCAGGCAACGGCGGATGTCTCTGGAGGCAACTTCAATATCTACGTACAGCCTGCAGCGGAGGACGAAATCGGTATGCTCATTAGGTCATTCAACGAGATGATAACAAAAATAAAACAGACTGAACTCTCGCTGCATAGCGCCTATATCGAATCGGACAGGAGAAGGCTTTTCATGGAAAATATAATTTACAATATAAACTCCGGCGTCATCTATCTCGACGCCGACAACAAGGTGATAACCATAAACGATGCCGCATGCGGGGTACTGGGGGTCGAGTCCGAGGATGTCCTGAATAAGCCATATACCGAGGTTATTAAAAACGTAGTCTCCTCAGAGTTCGAGATGTTTATAAGGGGTATAAACCTGTATAATTTTTACAGTAAAAAAGAACAGCTGAAGGTCTCTATAAACGGCAGGAACATGGTATTGAGGGTCTTCATAATCCAGCTCAAAGACAACGCAAAGAATCCGGTTGGAGTGCTTGTAGTGTTTGACGATTTGACGGAGCTGATACTTGCTGAAAAGGCCCTCGCGTGGCAGGACGTGGCCAAACGCCTTACGCATGAGATAAAGAATCCCTTAACTCCTATTAAACTCTCCGCCGAGAGACTGCTCAAACGCTGGAGACGTGCCGATGTGCGCTTTTCTGAGGTCATTGAAAAATCCACCGCCACGATAATAAGAGAAGTCGACGGGCTTCAAAGGCTAGTAAACGAGTTTTCCAAACTTGGCACAATGCCGGATATCGAGCCATCTTTGACAGACCTGCACGGCCTCGTAGGCGAGGTGCTCGATCTCTACAGTGAGTATGAATACATCGAAATTTCTCTTGAGTATAAAACGAACATAAAGGCCATAAATATAGACGGAGAACATTTCAAGCGAATGCTGATAAATATTCTCGATAACGCGATACAGGCAATAGAGGAAAATGGTAAAATAGCAGTGACAGTGGCAGAGGACGAGATCGCCTCTAATATTATAATCGACATATCGGACAACGGCGTGGGCATAGACGAAAAGGACAAAGAGAAATTGTTTCAACCATATTTTTCAAGGCGGAAAAACGGAACAGGGCTTGGCCTGGCCATAGCCCATAGGATAGCCACAGAACACAAGGGCACAATCACCGTAAGCAATAACGCCGTCAGAGGCTCGACCTTTAGAATCACAATCCCGATTACTAAGAAATTACAACGAAATCAGGAAATAATGCAGGGCACAAGCGGGGATAGACGATGAATGAAAACTCTGTACTAATTATAGACGACGAGGAAGGCATCAGAGAAACACTGTGTCTGATCTTCGAGGACGAGGGTTTTAGTGTCTCTGTGGCGTCGTCTGCCGAAGATGGACTTGATTTTTTAACAAAAAATACCCCAGACGTAATATTTCTCGACATATGGCTGCCCGGCATGGACGGCATAGACGCGCTTGAGGAAATCAGGCGTATGTATACGACCATACCGGTAATAATCATCTCGGGGCATGGTAAAATCGAACAGGCCGTCAAGGCCACTAAGATGGGCGCATATGATTTCCTTGAAAAACCCCTGTCGCTGGAACGGGTCATTCTCACCGCTAAAAGGGCAATCGAACATAAAGAGCTGATCATGCAAAACGAGATGCTCAAGAAAGATACCATGCAGAAATTCGTTATTATCGGAGAGTCTGCGGCGGCGGTTAATCTCAGGAAACAAATCGAGATTGCCGGCAGGAGCAACGCCCGTGTGCTGATAATGGGGGAAAGCGGTGCAGGGAAGGAACTCGTCGCCAGAAACCTCCACCTGCAAAGCGACAGATGCAATAAAGCCTTTATCGAGGTCAACTGTGTGGCAATCCCTCAGGAACTAATCGAAAGTGAACTGTTTGGGCACGAAAAGGGGTCGTTTACGGGGGCCTTTGAAAAGAAAAAAGGCAAGTTTGAGCTGGCTGACGAAGGCACACTGTTTTTGGATGAAATTGGGGATATGTCCATGACCACACAGGCAAAGGTACTCAGAGTAATAGAGACACAGGAGTTTCAGCGCGTGGGCGGCAGTAAAAACATCAAGGTCGATGTCAGGATAATTGCGGCAACAAACAAGGACCTACATAAGGAAGTCAAAGAAGGCAAGTTCAGAGAGGATCTGTACTTCCGCCTCAACGTTATCCCGATAATCGTCCCCCCGCTCAGGGAAAGAAGAGATGATTTACCAGCTCTTATCGAGCACTTTATGAATATGTTTGCAACCGAATACGGCAAATCGGCAAGGCACATCGAACCAGATGCGATGCGCATACTGCAGGGGCACGATTGGCCTGGAAACGTGCGGGAACTGAAAAACACCCTTGAGCGGCTGTTCATTATGACTCAGTCCAGGGTGATTAAGGCCACCGACGTAGCGGCCTTTAATAGTTCGACTGTGGATTACTTTGCCTTTGAGACCCTGAAAGACGCACGAGACAGCTTTGAGCGCGATTATATTCTCAAGCAGCTGGAAAAACACAAATGGAACGTCTCAAAAACCGCCGAGACCCTTCAAATAGAAAGAAGCAATCTGCACAGAAAGATAAAGGGCTTCGGGATTGAAATTCCGTGAAGTTTTATGATATTATGGAATAAGACAGAGGTAAACGGGAGGATGAGATGAGTGAAACAGACAATGACAGCAAAAAAAAGGCTGCTTTTGATACTTTAAGAAAGGCGTTAGAATCCGAAGATATACCAAAAATTTATTTTAATAACCCTGTGTTTTTTTTGAATCCAGGAGATATTTCAATGTTGATGCAAAGGGATAGCAGTTCTGTTGCTGTCATAAATATGTCTCTTACTGTTGCTAAAACAGTCGCGGCACATCTTGGCTCAATTATTGCCGAGGTTGAAGAGAAAAGCGGCAATAAAATAATGACGCTTAATGATTCTATGAGTGCGTTAGGTTTGAAATAATGAATTGTTTCATCTATGGAAATATTGCCCCGCCCCCCACAAGGTATGAAAATTATGCCGAGAGGAAAATGCTGAGTTATTCCACATATGCCAAAGGATGGTACTTCGGGCAAGGCAGTCCACTTTCTGCCAAGGTTTTGAACCAGTCCATGTATTTGCTTTATACGGCGCAGGCTTATAGTTTTTTCGTGGATTGTGCGTTAGGCGTCGATGGTGAAATAGAATTAGTTGTTTACCACGATAATGATAGATTACAGTTTATCATTACTGAAAATAATGAGATAGAGTTCGAGCATGAGAGGAAGAGCGACCTATTGCGGCCATTCCTGCCAGAGGATGAAACGGAAGAGGTATGTTATGAGGTTGGCATTACGTTTGATGATGCTATAACAAAAATCAATAATTTAGGAAGGGCAATATGGACCACCCATGCATCCGCCTTATCAAACCAGACTGGATACACAGGAAGGATTATAGACTCAGCAGCTGTGCATTCAGAAATCCAAAAGATAGGTCAGGGATATCTTGCATTTCGGTCAGCTGCATAAAGGAAACTACCGGCAATATTTGTGGGCACATTAGAAAGTTCTACTCAACTGTCGTAGGCGATCCCGTAATGTTCTGGCCGTTTGATATGGACGATCTACCTAAAGAGGCTCGTTTTGATCAGGAGAAAAGCAATGATGACGAATGTCATGGAAACGTTAAGAACTTATCTGATAAAAAAGCCGAGAAAATTATAACAAAACAACCTTTGCATAAATTAAGGGTTTGTGTGAACTCGGAAGTTCTTCCTTTTGATTTTGAGGAACACTACTTAAAGTACAGTGACAGCGTTAGCTAAATACCCAAAAATAATTGATTGAGTGAGGTATATATGAAATCAGGCTCTAAAATTGGCAAGACAGTCTCTTTGGCGCTGGCAATTGCGTTTCTGCTTATAGCTGGCATATTTGCTTATACTATATTTGCGGCAAAACCACCTCTGCTTGTCGGCATAGATGGATTTGAAAAGCTGCCCGCAAAGAAGGACATCTCATTCAAGGCTCAGAGTAACAGAAAGGTCAAATCCATCGATATAGTGGTAACTCAGGAGGGCAACTCCGTCACGCTCCTAAGCGAACACCCCGACAAACCGGACGCCGAGTTCACCGTGACCGTAGACCCAAAGCACCTGGGCCTCAACGATGGGCAGGCTCAGGTGACAATCAGGGCTAAGGCAGGGCTGTTTGCTAAGACGGTTAAGACCTTCCCCACAGAGATACGCTCTACACCGCCTTCATTGTCTGTAATTGACAGCTCCTATATCACCGACCAAGGCTCCGGTCTAGCCATCCTTTTTGAAGCCAAGAGGGCTGAACGGGTGTATGTAAAGGCCCTGGAGCGGGAGTTTATGGCAACTAATTCCATCTATGCGGACAAAAGCCACTTCTTTGTTATAATCCCCATAGATATAGAAACGCAGGGAACCCCAGTTATCACAGCAGTTGCTGAGGATGCGGCAGGCAACACCGCCTCTGCCCCCGTACAAACGATTTATAAGCCCAAGGGTTACAAGAAAGATACCATCGTCATAAAGGACGACTTTATAAGGAAACACATACTGCCTATCCTACAAAAAAACGAAGGCGATATGCCGCTTCTTGACGCCTTTCTTGAGGTAAACGAAAAATGGAGAAAGGACTCAGAGGCCAAGGTTGCCGAAATTGCAAAGAAGACAGCAGATAAAGTCCTCTGGAGCGGGCCATTTGTACAGATGAAAAACAGCAAGGTATTCGCCGGATTCGGAGACCAGAGGAGCTACCAATATGCAGGTAAAGAAGTAAGCCGCAGCCGCCACATGGGTTTTGACCTGGCCTCTTTAGCCAACAGCCCGGTATATGCCTCAAACACTGGCGTAGTAGCCTATGCCGGAGACCTTGGCATATATGGAAATGCCATAGTCATCGACCACGGACTTGGACTAATGACCCTCTATGGACATCTGTCCTCAATTGACGTTAAAGAAGGCACTCCTGTAGAGAAGACAACCATAATAGGCAAAAGCGGTATGACAGGATTTGCAGCCGGCGACCACTTGCACTTTGGAGTCCTGCTTCATGGCGTATACGTCTCTCCAGTTCACTGGTGGGATAAATTGTGGATAAATAAGCGCGTTCTGAATGTTATGAACAAGGGATAGACTCACTCCACGACATTTTTCACTACACTTTCTCACCGAGGAATAGTGAATTCACCACGTCGCTTTGCCGTTATTTTAGAAATCTTTCAGTTTTGTCATTAGGATTACATAGTGAATGTATTTCAAATGACATACTTACAACCGCCCCGTCTGTTATCATAAATCAGTAACATTAAAGAATTGGTAACGGAGGGTATCATGGTTAACAGTGTAAGCGGGGCATACAGCATGTTTGACTCAGTCAATTCCTTTCGTAAGTTGATAGACAAGCGTGTTAAAAAATTGGCACAATCCCCTACAGTTGTTAAGGAAGTCCAGTCCAACAGCAATCCTGCAGGCACTGGCATTAAGGTTAATATATATGTATGATTAAGATGGGAAATCAATTCCGATTTATTATACATATTGTGCATATCGTTGTCAGTTTATTATAATCACATATCATTAACAGTATTGTGGCTAAAGCGGAGGAAAGAACTGTTGCTGCATGAAATATCGAAATTCCTGGCATGTTCGAACTCGATAGAAGAGGCATTGGATAGTGTGTACGATTTATGTAAAAATAATGCCGTGGCGTTTAAAACCCTCAATGTTTTCGTTGACAGGGGGTTTCCAACATATTGTTACACAAGTACAAACAAAAAGGTACTTAGAAATATTCAGCTCCCGTGGGACAGCATCGTCGGGGAGTGCATAAGGGAGAGAAAACAGGTCATAAGCTGCTGTGCAGAATCTCTCGTGGTTGACAAAGACCAGTCCGGTGCGGTTGCCCAAGAGTCGTTACACACAATGGCAAAGCCGCTGGTTTGTTTTAATAATGCCTTTGGCTGCATGGAGTTTATAACGCAATCGCCGTTGCAACAGAATGAAATAGAAATGTTTGGAATTATTGGGGATTATTTCGGGCCAATAATTTACCTTCAAGAATGGTACTCAGTCGAAAGAAGAATAGCCCACGCCATAAAGAATAAGGCATTCATCGGCATTCTAACACTATATGACGAAGACGTGGAGGAGGAGGAAAAGCAGTCGACCTTAGACGCCTCATTTAGCGAAATTTGCACACTTAGCGAAGACACGCTGAAACTGATGGGTATTAAATGTGAAATGAACAAAAGAAACATTAACGATATAATTGCGTCGGTCATCGAAAAAATCAATAAACTCGCGAAACTTCACAATAAACATATAGAGATTGTTCAGGAATTAACCCCAGGCCTTGAGGTCTACTGCGATGAGTTTTCAATCAGAGAAGAAGTTCTGTTTAACATTGTAAAGAATATATGGGAAGAGTGGCAAAATAGAGATATGCAAGTGAGAATAGTTGAATTTCAGACATATCAAGAGGACAAATACGCTACCGTCGAAATCAAAGACTATGCCGGAGGAATCCCTGAAAAGATTGCCTCGCGTCTTTCCTTACCCTTTGAGAGTTCCAAGGGATTCGGACGCGGCGTTGGGATGAGCATCGCCTATCAAGTAATGAAACAACATAACGGGCAGATTAGTTTTAAGACGAAGGAGGGTGTGGGCACAACTTTTTATGTTAAACTTTCAATGGACGAAATAAATAGGAGAGTGCTTTCACGATATCAGCCATTCAATTTCTCAGCTGCCAGCGCTGGGGTCATTACGCTTGATTTCAGCTCACATAAGACAAGCGGCTGTGTGGTAGATTTAAGCATGGGCGGTCTCTCAGGCGTATTTAAGATAACCCCGCCTTATCCTCAAATTTCAAGCAGCGCGGTCGTTGCTATAGATTTTGGCAATGCTTACAGGGTTTCTGGTCTGTCAGGTTCGATTGCCCGAATTGAGATGGGGCAACAGCCCGACGACGATGGATATATAAAAGTTGCCGTGAGATTCAACGACAACCCTGATTTACTCAAAAAAGAGAGACTGATGCAAATCCTATCGATGTGTAAGGGCAGCGTTTCACCGCAGCTGCATAAGGAGCACAAGTCTAAATAGCCTGCCCAAACATTTTTGCTGTCAATTTGTTTAACGATTTTGAGCGCGATTTGCTATAATAAAAAGACTGTGAATGCCATACCTGTATTAATGTATCATCACGTCAATACGAAGGGTTCGTTTATAACCGTGGGGATACAAAACTTTGAAAGACAGATGGCCTTTCTTAAAGAACAAGGCTACCAGACGATAAACACGTCAGACCTCTCTGATATTTTAACCGGCGCCGTGGTCAATAATGCTACCTCAAAAACTGTAATGATTACGTTTGACGATGGCTGGGCCGACAACTGGCAATATGCCTGGCCTATTCTGAGAAAATATGGCCTGAAGGCGGTCTTTTTCGTCGTCACCTCATGGATGCACGACGGCCGTGTCAGGAACTTCAGCACTGCCCTTCCATCTCATAAAGAGTGCAAGGCAATTGTCGCCTCTGGGATGGCCAAAGAGGTGGCAATGTCATGGGATGAGCTGAGGGAAATGGAGGCTGGCGGTCTTATAGACGTCCAATCCCACACACACTCTCACAAGAAACTCGACGAAGGTGCTGTTTACCAAGACCTGCAAGTCTCGAAAGGATTAATTGAAGAGCATCTAACAAAAAAGTGCACAACCCTGTGCTGGCCATGGGGCATCTATAACGACAAATACATCGAGTTTGCCCAAAGGGCAGGCTTCAATCTCCTCTTTACGACCGAGTTGGGCACGAACACGTCACAGTCAGATCCGTTAAGGATAAAACGAATCGCCATAGGCGACATCGGTGTGATGCAACTGCGAAAAAAACTCTTCATTCACTCCGATGATGGCCTCAGCAAGCTCTATCTAAGGATTTTTAAGTAGTCTCCCATGAGAATTCTCCATACAGAGTGGTCAGGGGATTTGGGCGGGCAGGAACGCCGTGTCCTTGCCGAGGTCACTGGGCTTGCAAAAAGGGGACATTATACTGCCATCGTCTGCCGCAAACAGACAAGATTCTACGAGGAGTGCATAAGGCAGGGCATAGAGCTCTACACGCTTCCGCTGAGAAATCCATACGACATACAGAGCATCGCACGGCTTTCTAAGTACATTGGCGGCAGCCGCTTTGACGTGATTAACACACACTCGGGCAAGGACTCATGGATAGCGGGGATTGCCGCCCGGCTTGCCAAAGCTCCGGTGCTCGTGAGGACGCGTCATTTAAATATTCCCCTCAAACGCAGTATATTTAACTTTATCCACTACCTCCCTGATGCCTATATTACGTGCGGCAACAATATGAGAAAGACACTGGTTGAGGACTGCAAGTTCCCGCCTGATGACGTGGTCAGTATCCCAACGGGTGTGGATGACGTGTTCTTTGACGTAAAGACAGACACGCGCGGCAAGCTGAAATATGTCGCCAGCGAAGGTGCGCCTATAATTACCAATGTAGGGATTTTACGAGGTGTAAAGGGACACGAGGTTACACTGCGGGCTGTTCCAAAGGTTATCGAGGCATTTCCTGACGCGGTATTTCTCTTAGTTGGTGACGGGCCAAAGCTCAATGGTCTGCAAGCTATGGCTCGCTCACTTGGCATAGACTCTCATGTGGTGTTCGCCGGTTATGTAGCCGCCGCCTCCGACATTGCCGCAATCTATGCCTTTAGTGATGTCTCCGTGTTGAGTTCCCATTCTGAGGGTGTGCCGCAGTCTGTGATGCAGGCAATGGCCGCCTCTTGCCCCGTTGTGGCCACAGCCGTTGGTGGAGTGCCAGAGGTTGTTAAACACGCTCACACCGGCCTGCTTGTAAATCCATCTGACCACAGTGCCCTTGCCGATGGTGTGATAAGAGTATTAAAAGACAAACCACTGGCTGACTCCTTAGCCAAAAATGCAAAGCAGTTCATCTTCGAAAACCACTCAGCCTCGGTCATGCTCGATAAAATCGAGGCATTGTATTATAAACTCACTGAAGCAAAACTACTTGACTCTATCCGCTGATTAACTCGATGAAGGCGATTGCATTTATCAGAAGGCATTATGACCCGTTTGGCGGTGCGGAAAACTACATTGACAGCCTGATAAATAATCTGCCCGGCTATAAAATCCACATGCTCAGCTCACGTTGGAAGGAAAACCCACGCATCGTGCAGCACACAGTTAACTCAGCATCTGTAAGCTCAGCCTATAGCGCAATAAAATTTAATCGTAATGCCGCCGCAATTATACGGCAGATAACCCCAAACTGTACGGTTAGTTTTGAGCGGACGACATGCCAAGACATATACAGGGCTGGCGACGGCTGCCACAGGCAGTGGCTGATGATTCGCCGTCTCCTCTGCGGCAGACTCAAGGGTCTGTCGTTTCATTTTAATCTTTTACATAGAACACTGTTGTCCCTTGAGAAAGAACTCTTTAGAGCAACGCCTGTGATAATTGCAAACTCCAACATGGTTAAGCAAAATATTATCGAACACTACGCGGTAAACGAAGATAAAATCCATGTGCTGTATAATGGCGTTGACTTAACGCGGTTTAATACCGGTTGTCGCGAGCGGCTTTCTGCGGAGTTTCGCAGGGAATTTCATGTGAAAGACGACACTGCGATGCTCCTGTTTGTGGGTTCGGGGTTTGAGAGAAAAGGCCTTGGCGTGTTGATTGAAGCCATGAGCCAGATTAGAACACCGGCAGTCCTGTATGTTGCCGGTCGCGGAAGGACGGGGAAATATGAGGCGGCCTGCCAGCGCCTTGGCGTGCGTGATAGGGTGGTCTTCACGGGGCCTGCCTTGAACATAGAGAGGTTTTACGCCGCTTCTGATGTGTTTATCCTGCCAACGCTTTATGACCCTTTTAGCAATGCCACACTTGAGGCAATGGCCTCAGGGGCTGCCGTAATTACATCGAGAAACAACGGCGCCTCAGAGATAATAGAAGACGGCAGAGACGGCGTACTCCTTAACGATATGACTGACCCTGAGGAACTTGCCGCAAAAATTGACAAGACTATCCCAATATGCGGAGAACTTGGCTGCCGGGCCACGCAAAAGGCTCTAGCATATTCCATTTCGTGCGCGGCCGGGCAGTTCAGCTGCCTGATAGAAGACTACTGTTTGAATAAATAAAACTGCCCGCCATGAGGACACATCCCCATCGAACGCGCGCGGTCATAGTTGCTTTGTGCGTTTGATGAAATCTCTACTTTTCACATTCAGATGCGACTACAACGCAGTTGTGGTCGCAGTCTTCGATAGCCTTAGACTCTGCCGTCTCTTTATCTTTGCCCCAGCCAATTCCAAAGTACTTTGTGCTCATAGCAACAGCGCCGCACTTCTCAAACCAAACGCGAAAAGTACATTCTGTGCCGCCGTGGTCTTTACACGCCTTCATCGCACATGTCTTGGCCTGATCCTTATCGCTTGCGCCGGTGCACACGCCATACATCTCCTCTTCCTCGGAAATTGCGATTGCCCCTGTGGCAAATGCCTTCTCTGAATAGCAAACTCCGGCAATCAACACTAACACCAACAGATAGAACAACTTCTTCATACAGCCTCCTCTGAGCCAACTTCAGGATTTATTGGCGGTAAACCGCCAAGCTCTGGTAAACCTCATGTGTTTACCAATATATCAGGCAAAATTATCAGGGTTGCGCTCTCTGCTTAGCAGCCGCCGAGTTACTCAAGCAGATTAATAGCCAGAGACTCTACCCCAGAGTATTTACTCCAGTACCACTGTGGAATCCCCTGACAGTTATCATTGGCGTCACACTCCTGACACTGAGGTCCCTTCATCGAATCTATTCCAATATTTGACCTGTCTAAAACTGACTTATTAGGCTCATGTTTCTTTATGACATCATAGTAGATGCACTCTACAGGGCCGGAGGGCCTTGCGTTACAGCTGCACATCTTTCTAAGGGCAAGCTCAAAGGGGGTTATACACAGCGGCAGTCCACTTATATGCAGCCTATCATCGCCATTTGACTCCTGCCACAGCCGCTGCAGCTCAGCCTTGGCCGCACCCATAGGGAAAAAGGCCTCAGCGTTTTCATTTGCACTTGAGGCTATCAGCATATTTATACTAACCTTATCGACACCCAGGTCATTCAGGGCAAAGAGCGCCGTATTGGACAGAGCGCTCATAGTGTTATTTGAAAGCAACAGCCGCACACCAACGCGGTATTTGAGATTGCTGTTGCTGGCGCGTGCCCTCAAAAGCGCCTTAATCCCCTGCACAGTTTTCTCAAAAGAGCCTTCAGTTACTGTAAGGGCGTCATGCTCTGCCGGATTGTCAGCATAGAGCCGGACATCGAAGAGGCAGTTGTGACTGCCGTCAAGGGCTGCTATAAAATGTGGTTTCGTAAAACAGGACGCAGTCGTGGAGACCCATACGAAGTCAGAAGATTCGCAGGCAGCAGAGATAATCGCGATAAAATCGGGGTTTAGGCTTGGCTCACCGCCGGATATCCATATCTCGTCATCCCTTTGCACGCTGGAATTATCGAGGGCGGCGGTAAACTCCCCAAGGGTCAGGTCATTGAGTTTTTTATGTGCGTATTTGCCGCTGTTGGCCTGGCAGTTAGCGGCGCAAAATACGCAGCTTTCATTGCATCTGTAGGTAATATTAAAATAACATATCTTTTTCATCCGAAGAGTTCTTCCATTTCCTGCTGAATCTCATTGGAGAGGTCTTTAAAAAGTTGGCAGTAGATGTTAGTTTCAAATTTGCCGTTTACATACCTGTTAGAGAGACAGCCGCCGCCGCACATATCAAGAACCTCACAGCTCTGACATTCATAGACTGCTGCTTGGGAGGCGTCAATTGCTTTGACGCTGGCATAAAGCGCCTGCCTGAAGCGGTCAACGGTTAATGATTTATCATTGACATTGAGATTAAGCGCAGCGCCTGCAAAGCCTGCGGCCACGAAATTCTCGCACATCGTAATGTCTCCGTTAGGCATAATGGAATTGAAGTTGTAGCATCTTTTTTCGCCAATGGAGCATACCGCGGTTGGTTTTCCCACATATAGCCTGCGCATGGCTGAGGCAGTTCGAAACGAGAAATCCACCCCTTTTTTTTCTTTTATAAACAGGAACGCCTCGACAACCCTCTTTGATATTGCCTCAAGCGCACCGGTTTCCTTACCTTCGACATTCATCAGGGGAAGAAAATCAATGCTCTTTACACCTGTGTCAATGAGAAAATCTATGGCAGGCAGCAGACTATGGCTGCCGTCGACTACTGTAAGGGCAGAAAAAGTAAGGCCCTCAGATAGCAGGGCATTCACCCCGCTGATGACAGCTTTGAAGGTATCAGCGCCAGCGGCTGACTTCCTGTGTTTATTATGGTCGCCGCCAAGGCCGTCAATGCTCACGCCAATGCCAAAGTCAAATTCCCTCAAAAGCGCTGCCCACTCAGAGGTAATCATGGTGGCGTTTGTCTGAATCGTATTTTTAATTTTAATTGATGATGAGCCGAGCACGCCCCGTTGAATTTTCAACATTTCGCGGAAATCTCCCGCAGGCACACACATCGGCTCACCACCATGCCAGCAAAAATGAATCTCCTGAGTCCCATGCACCTCTGCTGCGCTTCTTGCAAAGGAGAACAGATTGCTCAGCGTGCTTAAAGAGATAACATCAGGATAATCATCATCTGTCTTCTGTAAGCCTGCAAATCCACCGCTGCCGTAGTAATAACAGTAGGAGCAGCTCAGATTGCAAATGTTCGACACCTTTACGATGTAGCACTTTGGCTCAAATGATGCAGCAAAGGACTCCGATAGCGTCAACACGGCTTGTGAAACCTACCTGTTAATTACACTGACAACCGCCATATTTTAGCCCTGACTCCACTGACTCCACTCATACCAAGACGCGGCTAAGCGCGTATCGGACATATCTTTCTCAACGTTATTGGAATTGATAGAGATTGCCTTGTCACGCAGATACTTTTGAACCTCATCCATCACTATGGTCTGGGCATTTGCCTCAGTTGGGGTGCGCAGCTCTATGCGAGAGAGAAGCTCTGTGGAGCCTGGCGTCATCGTGTATGACTGCGAAAACAGAGTTACCAGAGATCCAAGCACAAAAACGCCGGGTGTTGATTTTGCTAAATTGAGAATGGTCTTTAAGTTAAGTATCTTCATATAATTCTCCCTTATGTCACCAGTTTTTTAACCCCTACACAAGTATAAGGTTTGTGCGTAGTTTAGTTTTCACATTTGGATATGGCTATCTCGCAGCCGGAGCCGCATTGTTTGAGTGCCATGGCCTCCGCTTTCGATGGTGATGTACCATAACCGATTCCATAGTACTTTTTATTTAAGGCAACAGCGCCGCAGCCATCAAACCAGACCATGAACTTACAGGCTTCTCCTCCTGCGTCCTTACATTGTGTCATCGCGCATATCTTAGCCGAGGTCTTATCTTTTTCATTAAGACAAAAACCGTATATCTCATCCGGATCAGAAAAAGCGATTGCCCCAATGGCAAATGCCTTTTCTGAATAGCATACGCCAGCAATCAAGGCTACTACCAACAAATACACTAACCTCTTCATGCATACCTCCGCAGTAGGAAATATCATGTGGTAATACCACCACCTCTCTCTAAGGCTTGTGTGTACTTTACTTTTCACAATGGGATGCGGCTATCTCGCAGCCGGAGCCGCATTGTTTGAGCGCCATGGCCTCGGCCTTTGATTGAGAAGTACCCCAACCGGCGCCAAAGTACTTTTTGCTTACGGCAACAGCGCCGCAGCCATCAAACCAGACGCGGAACTGACACTTTTCCCCGCCAGCGTCCTTACACTGCGTCATCGCGCATAACTTAGCCGAGGTTTTATCTTTTTCATTAAGACAAAAACCATACATCTCATCCGGATCGGAATATGCGATTGCCCCAATGGCAAATGCCTTCTCTGAGTAGCACACGCCAGCAATCAGGGCTACTACCAACAAATACAGCATTCTCTTCATGCATACCTCCTGAGTAGTCAATATCAGGTGGTAAAACCACCTGGCTCAAATGATTCCTCTAAAACAGTAACATATGAACTTCCCAAAAAGCAAATATTCGGACAGCAATTCTCGGTGAAGGGAAAAGAGACACTGGTCATACGTATAGTGTATTAAT